>DATDMW010000135.1:0-13154 GCA_036518595.1 Burkholderiales bacterium | reverse complement strand
CACCTTGCGCGCGAACGCGAGCTCGTCGAAGCTCCCGAGCAGCGGCGTCAGCCGTGCCTCGAGCGCCGGACCATCGAGCGCCTCCGCCTGCTCGGGCTTGATCTTGTTGGCCGCGCGCCGCTGCACGAACTGGCGCTTGACGCTGTAGAGCGGGGCGAGCTCGTGGTGGCGCGCCGAGAGCGCCGCGAACTCGGGCGCGATGCCGAAGAGCGACGCGAGGAAGTCGTCGAGATGCGGCGCGACCTCGAGGATCAGCTCCGACTCCTCCTTGGCGGGAAGCGCGGAAGGATCGCGGCGCGCGGCGACGAGCCGATCCTTCAGGCCGGCGTCGGCGGCGGCGAGCGTCTCGAGGAATGCGGTGTCGAGCCGGAGAAGGCCCTCTCGACGATACAGATCCGGGAACTCAAGGCCGTGGCCGAGCCTCAGCATGCGATCGGGATCGATCCTAGCGTTCAAGGTGCTGCTGCTTGTCCTTGACGTCTTTCCACTGGTCGGCGTCCTCCGGCGCTTCCTTCGCGTCGGTGATCGCCGGCCAGATCTTCGCGAGCTCGGCGTTCAGCGCCGTGAAGCCCTTCTGATCCTCGGGCAGGTCCTCCTCGGCGTAGATGGCGTTGACCGGGCATTCGGGAATGCACACGGCGCAGTCGATGCACTCGTCGGGATCGATCGCCAGCATGTTCGGGCCCTCGCGAAAGCAGTCCACCGGACAGACGTCGACGCAGTCGGTGTACTTGCATTTGATGCAGCTTTCGGTGACGACGTGGGTCATCTCTTCCTCGGCGGCGCGCGGTGCGCAAGAGGCGAAATTATACGGCGTGGACCGTACCCGCCGGAAGATGCATCCCGGTAATTTGCTTATGACCGGCGCGGCGAGCAGCGACCCGGGCCCGCCGTGGTGTATATTCGAGCGCTCCTTCGTTCCGGGGTTTCTCGATGCGATCCATCCTGCGCCTGCTCCTCGCCGCCGCGATCCTCTCCGCCGGTCCCGCCGCGGCCCAGGACGCGGTGAAGATCGGCGAGCTCAACAGCTACAAGGTCTTTCCCGCCTTCCTCGAGCCTTACCGCAAGGGCATGGAGCTCGCGCTCGACGAGATCAACGCGGCCGGAGGCGTGCACGGGCGCAAGCTCGAGCTGGTGATCCGCGACGACAACGGCAACCCGGGCGACGCGGTGCGCGTCGCCGAGGAGCTGCTCGCGCGCGAGAAGGTCGACCTGCTGATGGGCACGTTCGCGTCCAACGTCGGGCTCGCCGTCGCCGACCTCGCGCGCCAGCGCAAGGTGCTGTTCCTCGCGTCCGAGCCGCTCACCGACAAGCTCGTGTGGCAGAGCGGCAACCGCTACACGTTCCGGCTGCGGCCTTCGACCTGGATGCAGACCGCCATGCTGGTCGACGAGGCGGCGAAGCTCGGGAAGAAGCGCTGGGCGATCGTCTATCCCAACTACGAGTACGGACAGTCGGCGACCGCGGCGTTCAAGGAGCTGCTGAAGGCGCGGCAGCCCGGCGTCGAGTTCGTCGCCGAGCAGGCGCCGCCGCTCGGGAAGATCGAGGCGGGCGCGGTCGTCCAGGCCCTCGCCGACGCGAAGCCCGACGCGATCTTCTCGTCGCTGTTCGCCGGCGACCTCGCCAAGTTCGTGCGCGAGGGCAACCAGCGCGGCGCGTTCAGGAACCGCACCGTGCTCAACCTGCTCGGGGGCGAGCCCGAATATCTCGACCCGCTCAAGGACGAGACGCCGACCGGCTGGTACGTGACCGGCTATCCCTGGAGCCAGATCCGGACGCCCGAGCACCAGCGCTTCCTCGACGCGTACCGGAAGAAGTACGACGACTACCCGCGGCTCGGCTCGGTCGTCGGCTACTCGGCGGTGAAGAGCGCCGCGGCCGCGGTGGCGAAGGCGGGCGGCACGGACACCGAGAAGCTGGTCGAGGCGATGAAGGACCTCCGCGTCGACACGCCTTTCGGCCGCATCACCTACCGCGCCATCGACCACCAGTCGACCATGGGCGCGTTCGTCGGACGCACCGCGCTGAAGGACGGCAAGGGCGTCATGACGTCGTTCCGGTACGTCGACGGCGCGAAGGTGCAGCCGAGCGACGCCGAAGTAAGAAAGCTGCGCCCCGCCGAATAGGACCGTGGCGAGCTTCGTCGCGCAGTTCCTGAACGGGCTCGCGAGCGCGTCGACGCTGTTCCTGATCGCGTCGGGCCTGTCGCTGATCTTCGGCGTCACGCGCGTCGTCAACTTCGCGCACGGGTCGCTGTACATGCTCGGCCTCTACGTCGCGTACAGCGCCGCCGGGCGCGTCGGGTTCTGGCCCGCGATCGCGGTGGCCGCGACGGTCGTCGCCGCCGCCGGCGCCCTGATCGAGCTCGCCGTGCTGCGCCGGATCTATCGCCAGCCGGCGATGTTCCAGCTCCTCGCGACCTTCGCAGTGGCCTTGATCGTCAAGGACGCGTGCCTGTGGATTTGGGGCCCCGAGGACCTGCTCGGGCCGCGCGCGCCCGGCCTGCGCGACGCGGTCGACGTTCTCGGCGCGACGGTTCCGAGCTACGACCTCTTCCTGGTCGCGGTGGGTCCCGCGGTGCTGGGGCTGCTGTGGCTCGCGCTCCGGCGCACGCGCTGGGGCATGCTCGTGCGCGCCGCGACCGAGGACCGCGACACGGCGTCGGCCCTGGGTGTCGACTCGAAGCGCCTGTTCACCGGCGTGTTCGCGCTCGGTGCGCTGCTCGCGGGCCTCGGCGGTGCGCTGCAGCTGCCGCGCGAGCCGGCGCAGCTCGCGCTCGATTTCGCCGCAGTCTCCGACGCCTTCGTCGTCGTGGTGGTGGGCGGGATGGGGAGCATCCCGGGCGCGTTCCTCGCGGCGCTCATCATCGGCGAGGTGAAGGCGCTGTGCATCGCGCTCGGCACGGTGCACGTGCTCGGCGTGAGCGTGTCGTTCTCGAAGCTGACGCTGGTCGCCGAGTTTCTCGTCATGGCGGTCGTGCTCGTGCTGCGGCCGTGGGGCCTGCTCGGCTCGTCGCAGCCGGACGCGCAGCGCATCGGGATCTCGCTCGAGCCCGCGCCGTCCGCGGCATCGCTCCCGGCGCGCCACGCCGGCGCCATCGTCCTCGCGGCGCTCGCCGCATTTCCGTTCGTCGCGCCCGAGTACGGCGTCGTGCTGATGAACGACGTGCTCGTGTTCGCGCTGTTCGCCGCGAGCCTGCATTTCATCATGGGGCCGGGCGGGCTGGTGTCGTTCGGCCACGCCGCGTATTTCGGCCTCGGCGCGTACGGCGCGGGGCTGCTGGTGAAGCACGCCGGCTGGGGCATGGAGGCCTCGCTCGGGGGCGGGCTGCTCGCCGCGGCGCTCGGCGCGGCGCTGTTCGGCTGGTTCTGCGTCAGGCTCTCGGGCGTCTATCTCGCGATGCTGACGCTCGCCTTCGCGCAGATCGCCTGGTCGATCATGTTCCAGTGGGACGAGGTCACGGGCGGCTCGAACGGCATCGTCGGCCTCTGGCCGCCGGATTGGCTCGCGTCGCGCACCGCGTACTACCTGGCGACGCTCGCGCTCGCCGCCGCGGCCGTGGCGCTGATGCGGCGCGCGCTGTCCGCGCCCTTCGGCTGGGCGCTGCGCGCGTCGCGCGACTCGCCGCTGCGCTGCGGCGCGATCGGCATCGATGTCGCGCGGGTGCAGTGGATCGCGTTCATCGTCGCCGGCGCCGCCGCGGGGCTCGCGGGAGCGCTCTACGCGTTCTCGAAGGGCAGCATTTCGCCCGAGTCTACGATGGCGATCGGGCGCTCGGTCGACGCGCTCGTGATGGTGCTGCTCGGAGGCCTGCATTCGCCGTGGGGGCCGCTCGCCGGCGCCGCCGCGTTCACCTGGCTGCAGGACACCGTCGCGCGCAGCAGCGACTACTGGCGCGCGCTGCTCGGCGGCGTGATCCTGCTGCTCGTGCTGGTCTTCCCGCGCGGCATCGCGGGATCGCTGCCGCGGCGAAGCCGGCGTGAACGGGACCGGCGGGACGAAGCATGACCGCGCTCGCCGTGTCCGGCCTCGCGAAGAGCTTCGGCGCGGTGCGCGCCGTCGACGGCGTCGACTTCGAGGTCGGGAGCGGGGAGCTGGTCGCGATGATCGGTCCGAACGGGGCGGGGAAGAGCACCTGCTTCAACATGCTGAGCGGCCAGCTCGCGCCCGACGCCGGGACGATCCGCTTCGACGGCACCGAGATCCAGGGCCGGCGCCCGCGCGACATCTGGCGCCTGGGCGTCGGCCGCACCTTCCAGGTCGCGGCGGTCTTCGCGTCGATGAGCGTGCGCGAGAACGTCCAGGTCGCGCTGCTCTCGCGGCATCGCCGGCTCGCCGGCTTCTGGCGACGCGCGGCCGCGCAGCACGTCGGGGAAGCCGGCGCGCTGCTGGATCGCGTCGGCATGCTGGGCCAGGCCGACCGTCCGTGCGCCGTGCTCGCCTACGGCGATCTCAAGCGCACCGAGCTCGCGATCGCGCTCGCCAACCAGCCCCGCCTGCTGCTCATGGACGAGCCCACGGCCGGCATGGCGCCGCGCGAGCGCAATGCGCTCATGGGCCTCGCGGCTTCGATCGTCCGCGAGCGCGGCATCGCGGTGCTCTTCACCGAGCACGACATGGACGTCGTGTTCCGGCACGCCGACCGCATCCTGGTGCTCGACCGCGGGCGCATCGTGGCGCGGGGCGCGCCGGCCGAGGTGCGCGCGGACCGCCAGGTGCGGCGCATCTATCTCGGGAGCGCGCCGTGAGCGCGCCGGCGGCCCTCGAGCTGCGCGGCGTGCACGCGTACTACGGGCGCGCGCACATCCTCGCCGACGTCGGCTTCACCGCGGCGCGCGGCGAGGTGACGGTGCTCGTCGGCCGCAACGGCGCCGGGAAATCGACCACGCTGAAGACGATCATGGGGCTCGTCCGCGCCGCGCGGGGCGAGATCCTCTTCGAGGGCCGGAGGATCGAGCGCCGCGAGGCCTACGAGATCGCGCGCCTGGGCGTGGGCTACGTGCCCGAGGACCGGCGCATTTTCGCGGGACTGTCGGTCGCCGAGAACCTCGAGGTCGGCCGCCAGCCGCCCCGCGAGGGCGCGCCGCACTGGACGCCCGAGGCCTTGTTCGCGCTGTTCCCCAATCTGGCCTCGGTGCGCGACCGGCGCGGCGACCGCATCTCGGGCGGCGAGCAGCAGATGCTCGCGATCGCGCGCGCGCTGATGGGCAACCCGCGCTGCCTGCTTCTCGACGAGCCCTCCGAGGGCCTCGCGCCGCTGATCGTCGAAGGCCTCGCGGCCGCGATCCTCGAGCTGAAGGCGCAGGGCGTCGCGGTGCTGCTCTCGGAGCAGAACGTGCGCTTCGCGGAGCGCGTCGGCGACCGCGCGTGCGTGATCGAGCAGGGGCGCGTGCGGTTCTCGGGGACCCTGGACGAGCTGGCGCGCGACGAGGCGGCCAGAGCGGCGACCCTCGGCGTGTAACCAAACGTAATTCCCGAAGACCTTTACGGCGGCGCCCAAGCTGCGATAATCTCGGGCTTGAAATTCCGACAAGAGAAACCCAGCTTGCCGCCGCGATGTTTTCTTCAGGCCGGGCGGCGATTCCGGACATGATCAAGGTCGACAATCTCAGCAAGTCGTTCGGCGCGAAGCTCGCCGTCGACGGCGTCTCCTTCGAGGTCGGGCGCGGCGAGGTGCTCGGGTTCCTCGGCCCCAACGGCGCCGGCAAGTCGACCACCATGCGCATGATCACGGGGTTCATCCCGCCGAGCGGCGGCTCCGTGAGCGTCTGCGGTCACGACATGGTCGCGGACCCGATCCCCGGGAAGCGACGCATCGGCTACCTGCCCGAGGCCGCGCCGTCGTATACGGACATGACGGTCCTCTCGTTCCTGGAGTTCGCCGCCGACATCCGCGGCCTGAGCGGCGACGCGCGCCGCAAGGCGGTGCGCCGCGCGGTCGACGCGTGCTACCTCGAGCCCGTGCTCGGGCAGACGATCGACACGCTGTCGAAGGGCTTCCGCCACCGCACCTGCTTCGCGCAGGCGATCATCCACGATCCCGACGTCCTGATCATGGACGAGCCCACCGACGGCCTCGACCCCAACCAGAAGCACGAGGTGCGCACGCTGATCCGCGAGATGGGGCAGAACAAGGCGATCATCTTCTCGACGCACATCCTCGAGGAGGTCGAGGCGGCGTGCACGCGCGCGATCATCATCGACCGCGGGCGCATCGTCGCCAACGGCACGCCCGACGAGCTGAAGGCCCGCTCGGACCGCGCCGGCGCGGTGCTGGTCAAGCTCGGCGGCGCGAGCGCGCAAGCGGTGAGCGCGGCGCTGGCCGACAGCCCGCTCGTCGCGAGGTCCGAGATCCTCGCGACCGATCCCAAGTGGGTGGTCGCGCGCGCGTATCCGCGCAAGCCCGCGCCCGAGGGCGCGCTCGCCGCGCGCGTCGCCGAGCTGGCGGTGCGCGAGCGCTGGAAGATCGAGGAGCTGGTGGTCGAGGAGGGCCGTCTCGACGACGTGTTCCGGTCGCTGACCTGGTCCGAGACCGCGTCGAAAGCGCGCGAGGAGGCGAAGGCATGAGCCGCTCGATCGTCGCCACCATCACCCGGCGCGAGCTCGGCGCGTATTTCCAGTCGCCGGTCGCGTACGTCTTCCTCGTCATCTTCCTGCTGCTCGCAGGCGTCTTCACGTTCACCTTCGGCGGATTCTTCGAGCGCGGCGAGGCGTCGCTGTCCGCGCTCTTCAACTGGATGCCGTGGCTGTTCCTGTTCCTGGTCCCGGCGGTCGGCATGCGGCTGTGGTCGGAAGAGCGGCGGCTCGGCACGATGGAGCTCCTGCTCACCATGCCGGTGGCGAGCTGGCAGGCGATCCTCGGGAAGTTCGTCGCGTCGTGGCTGTTCCTCGCGATCGCGCTCGCGCTCACGTTCCCGATGATCATCACGGTCAACTGGCTCGGCGACCCGGACAACGGCGTGATCGCGAGCGGCTACGTCGGCGCGCTGCTGCTCGCCGGCGCCTACCTCGCGATCAGCAGCATGACCTCGGCAATGACGCGCAACCAGGTGATCGCGTTCATCGTCGCGGTGGTGCTGTGCCTGCTGCTGATCCTGGTCGGCTTCTCGCCGGTGACCGACATGCTCTCGCGCTGGGCGAGCCCGCGCGTGGTCGAGTCGGTCGCGCGCTTCTCGGTGCTCACGCACTACGACGGGTTCCAGCGCGGCGTCATCGAGTCACGCGACCTCGCGTACTTCCTCTCGGTGATCGCGTTCTCGCTGTTCGCGACGGGCGTCGTGATCCGCAGCCACCGCGCCGGCTGACATGAAGAAATACGAGGCCTTCCTCTATTCCGCCGGCGGGCTGGCCGCGATCTTCGTCGTGCTGCTGCTCGTCAATTTCGTCCTCGGCGCGCTTCCCGTGCGCATCGACCTCACCCAGGGGAAGCTGTATACGCTCTCGGACGGCACGCGCGAGATCCTGCGCAAGCTCGACGCCCCGGTGAAGCTGCGGCTGTACTTCAGCCAGAGCGACGCGAGCGTGCCGCTCGCGATCAAGGCCTACGGCCGCCACGTCGAGGACCTGCTCGCCGAATACCGGCGCGCCTCCGGCGGCAAGGTGCAGGTCGAGAAGCTCGACCCGCAGCCCGACTCCGACGCCGAGGATGCGGCGACCCTCGAGGGCGTCGAGGCGCAAGTCGCGCCCACCGGCGACAAGTTCTACCTCGGGCTGTCGGTGAGCTACGTCGACCAGAAGGTCGCGATCCCGGCGCTCTCGCCCGAGCGCGAGCGGCTGCTCGAGTACGACCTCACGCGCGCGATCGCGCGCGCGACGTCGCCCGGGAAGCCCGTGGTCGGCGTGATGAGCCCGCTGCCCGTGTTCGGGGCGCCGCCCAGCCCGATGACGGGCGGGCAGCCGATGGAGCAGCAGGTCTTCGTCAACGAGCTCCAGCGCGACTACACGGTCAAGCGCGTGAGCCCCGCCGCCGAGAAGATCGACGACGACGTGAAGGTCCTGGTGGTGATCCATCCGCGCGGCATCGGCGACGCGGCGCAGTACGCGATCGACCAGTTCGTCCTGCGCGGCGGCAAGCTCGTCGCCTTCGTCGACCCGGCCGCGTATTTCGATCCGATGGCGCAGATGTCGGGCGGGCCGACCTCGTCCAGCCTCGACAAGCTGTTCAAGGCCTGGGGGATCCAGTACAACCCGGGCAAGGTGGTGATGGACATGCGCTACATCACCGGCTCGGGGCCGCGCGCCCTGCCGACGCTGCTCTCGCTGAACGACAACGCCTTCGACCCGAACGACATCAGCACGTCGCGCCTGGGCTCGGCGCTGTTGCCGTTCTCCGGCGTGCTCGCGGGCAAGCCGGCCGACGGCCTGAAGGAGACGGTGCTGATGAAGACCTCGCCGTTCTCGCAGCTCGTCGACGCGTCGTCGGCGATCTCGCAGGGCGAGGCGGCGATCCGCGGCTTCCAGCCGTCGAACACCGAGTACCCGCTCGCGATCCGCCTGACCGGAAAGTTCAGGACCGCGTTCCCCGACGGCAAACCGAAGCCCGAGGACAAGAAGGCGCCGCCGAAGGCCCCTGACGCGAAGCCCGAAGCGCCGCAGCTCAAGGACTCGAAAGGCGACACCGCGGTCGCGCTCGTCGCCGACAGCGACTTCGTCAACGACGGCGCCGCGGTCCAGGTGCAGGAGCTTTTCGGCCAGCGCATCGTGATCCAGCGCAACGGCAACCTCGCCTTCGCGCAGGCGCTCGTCGACCAGTTCGCGGGCGACCCCGCGCTGGTCGAGCTGCGCAGCCGCGCGAGCGCGTCGCGGCCGTTCACTGTCATCCGCGACATGGAGGCGCGCGCGCAGCAGGCCTACCTCGGCAAGATCAAGGCGCTCGAGGACAGCCTGAACCAGACGCAGGAAAAGCTCGCACAGCTGCAGCGCGCGCGCGCGCCCGGGGCGAGCACCATCCTGTCGCCCGAGCAGCAGGCCGAGCTCGAGAACTTCCGCAAGAAGGCGGCCGAGACGCGCCGCGAGCTGAAGGACGTGCGCAAGGACCTGCGCGCCGACAGCGAGGCGCTCGAGACCTGGACCAAGGTCGTCAACATCGCCGCCATGCCGCTCCTCGTCGCGGTCGCGGGCCTGGGGCTTGCGCTGTGGCGCCGGCGCCGCAAGGTGACCCTGTGAGCCGCAAGCAGTTCCTGGTCGTGCTCGCGGTGCTGCTCGGCCTTGCGGTCGCGGCGGTGGCGGTCGTGCTCTCGGACAACGGCGGCTGGCGCGGCGGCGAGGCTCAGGCGGGCCGCAGCATCACGCCCGACCTCAAGGTGAGCGACGTGGCCGAGATCGGCGTCGTCGGTGCCTCGGGCGCGGTGCACCTCGTCCGCAGCGATCGCGGCTGGGTCGTGCGCGAGCGCGGGGACTTTCCGGCGGATCTCGAGCGCATTCGCGACATCCTGATCAAGCTGGCCGAAGTGCGCGTGGCGCAGGCCGAGCCGCTGCCCCAATCGCAGCGCGCGCGTCTGCAGCTGGTCGAGCCCGCGGACAAAAATGCGGACAAGGACGCGAAGGACGCCGGCACCGTGCTCGAGCTCAAGGACGCGAAGGGCAAGGTCCTTGCGCATCTGCTCCTCGGCAAGAAGGTCTACCGGCAGACCGAGGTCGCGGGGCCCGCCGGCGCCCCACCCGAGGCGACCGGGCGCTATCTCATTGCCGGCACCGACGCGGACACGATGCTGGTGGTGCCCGATCCATTCAATGCGGCCGAGCCGCGCCCCGAGTCGTGGCTGCGTAAAGAGCTGCTCCGGGCCGAGCGCGTGAAGACCGTGACCTCGATCGGAAGCGACCGCCGCACGCGCTGGACGCTGACGCGCGACAAGGACAACATGGACTGGCGCTTCGCCGGCTCGCGCGAGCAGCCCGACCTGCAGAAGGCGACCGACGCCGCCGGCGCGTTCGGCTGGATGGACGTCGTCGACGTGGTCGTCGACCCGCAGAGCGCCGAGACCGGGCTCTCGCACGCGGTCACGGTGCGCGCCGAGACCTTCGACAATGTCACGTATACGGTCCGGATCGGCAACAAGACCGGCGACAACTACTACGTCGCCGTCTCGGTGGCGGGCGAGCCGCCGCAGTCGCGCACGCCGGAAAGCGGCGAGACCGCCGAGGAGAAGCAGAAGAAGGACAAGAACTTCGCCGACGACAAGGCGCGGCTCGCCGAGCGGCTCGAGCGCGAGCGCGGGCTCGACCGCTGGCGCTACGTGGTGGGCAAGAACATGATCGAGCCGCTGCTCCGCGACCGCGCGCAGATGCTGCCGGAGAAGAAGACCGGCAAGAAAACCTGACGAAAGGCCGAATCGTGAAGATCAGCGGGAGCACGTTCCTGGTTACCGGCGGCGCGTCGGGGCTGGGCGAAGGGACGGTCCGGATGCTGGCCGAGTCGGGCGCCAACGTCGTCGTCGCCGACCTCCAGGTCGACAAAGGCGAGGCGATCGCGAAGCAGCTCGGCGCGAAGGCGCGCTTCGTCAAGTGCGACGTCACCAGCGAGGCCGACGGCCAGGCCGCGGTCGAGCGCGCGCTGCGCGACTTCGGCGCGCTCCAGGGCCTCGTCAACTGCGCCGGCATCGCGATCGGCGAGCGCACGGTGAAGAAGGACGGGCCGCACGCGCTCGCGTCGTTCACCCGCGTCATCCAGATCAACCTCATCGGCACCTTCAACATGATCCGGCTCGCCGCGACCGCGATGACCAAGGGCCAGCCGAACGCCGCGGGCGAGCGCGGCGTCATCGTCAACACCGCCTCGGTCGCAGCCTTCGACGGCCAGATCGGACAGGCGGCCTATTCGGCGTCGAAGGGCGGCGTCGTGGGCATGACGCTGCCGATCGCGCGCGACCTCTCGCGCGACGGCATCCGGGTCTGCACGATCGCGCCCGGGATCTTCGAGACGCCGATGCTGCTCGGGATGCCGAAGGAGGTGCAGGAGGCGCTCGGGAAGCAGGTCCCTTTCCCGTCGCGCCTCGGCAAGCCCGCGGAGTACGCGGCGCTCGTGAAGCACATCGTCGAGAACGAGATGCTGAACGCCGAGGTGATCCGCCTCGACGGCGCCATCCGCATGGCGCCCAAGTGACCGCGCGAATGCGCGGCCATCGTGAGGCGCGCTAGCGCGCCGAAGGATCTGCTTTTGGAAGCTTCAGCCTGTCCACGTCCACCCGCACGCGTCCGAGCATGCCGAAGCTGACGCGCTCGTCCTGCAGCGTCATCGTCGACCAGAAGAGGTAGGACTCGTAGGTCGCGAGCTCCGAGGACAGGACGCCCAGGCCGAGCGCGCTCGCGAGCGGCTGGTCCTTGTAGACGGCGTCGCGGATCGCCTGCTTGTGCACCTCGGGACCGGGGTTGGAGACCGCGAGCAGGATCGCGAGCGCCGCGACGACGACGACGGCGATGAGCGCCTTGTGGCGCACGGCTAGTCCTGCGGCTTCATCTGCGCGCGGAAGATCCGCGCCCGCTCGACGTAGCCGTCGGCGATGGATGCGAGCAGCGCGCGCTCCTCGGGCTTCAGCTCGCGCAGCACCTTGGCCGGCGTGCCGAGCGCCAGCACGCCCTCGGGGATGACCTTGCCTTCGGGCACCAGGCTGTTCGCGCCGACGAGGGATCCCTTGCCGATCACGGCGTGGTTCAGGATCACGCTGTTGATGCCGACCAGCGCGCCATCGTGCACGGTGCAGCCGTGCAGCATCGCCTTGTGGCCGATCGAGACGCCCCGGCCCAGGGTGAGCTTGATGCCGGGGTCCGTGTGCAGCACCGAGCCGTCCTGGACATTGCTGCGCTCGCCGATCGTGATGAGGTCGTTGTCGCCCCGCACGACGACGTTGAACCACACGCTCGCCTGGTTCTCGATGACGACCGAGCCGACGACGGTCGCGTTCGGCGCCACGAACCACTCGTCGCCGCGCACGACGACCTTGCGCTCGCCGAGGGAGAATATCGACATGATCGCGGCCGATGATAGCAGAAGCGCCTGTTATCCTAAGCACCCGAGATGAAGCCCAGCGAATCCCTGTTCGTCGACGTCCGCGGCCTCCGTTACCATTGCCGCTGCTGGGGCCGCGCGGGGCAGCCGGCGCTCTTTCTCCTGCACGGATGGATGGACGTCTCGGCTTCGTTCCAGTTCCTGGTCGACGCCTTCGCGCGCGACTGGCGCGTGATCGCGCCCGACTGGCGCGGATTCGGGCTGAGCGAGCGCGCGAAGGACGGCGCCTACTGGTTCCCCGATTATTTCGCCGATCTCGACGCGCTGCTCGCGCACTTCCACGCCGCCGCGCCGGCGACGCTGATCGGGCACAGCATGGGCGGAAACGTCGCCGCCATGTACGCCGGCATCCGGCCCGAGCGCGTCGCGCGCCTGGTCAACCTCGAGGGCTTCGGCCTCGCGGCGACCGACCCGGCGCAGGCTCCCAAGCGCTACGCGCGCTGGCTCGCCGAGCTCGCGGGCGATCCGCCGTCGTTCCGCGACTACGACTCCTTCGACGCGCTCGCCGCGCGCCTGCGCGAAGGCAATCCGCGCCTGACCTCGGAGCGCGCCGCGTTCCTCGCGCGCCACTGGGGCCGGCCGAGGCCCGACGGGCGTGTCGAGATCGCGAGCGATCCCGCGCACAAGCTCGTGAACCCGGTGCTCTACCGCGTCGAGGAAGCCGAGGCCTGCTGGCGCAACGTCGTCGCGCCCGTCCTCTGGGTCGCGGGCGCCGAGACGAAGATCCCCTCGGCGCTCAAGCTCGAGCCGCACTCGCTCGCCGCGCGCAAGGCGTGCTTTCGCGACCTGGCCGAGCGCGTCGTTCCCGACGCGGGACACATGCTCCACCACGACCAGCCGGAGAAGCTCGCCGCGGTGATCGAGGAATTTCTCGCGTGCTAAGATTTTTCGCATGAACGCGGACCTGCATTGCCATTCGACGGCGTCGGACGGGCTGCTCGCGCCCGCGGCGCTGATCGAGCGCGCGTGTGCGCGCGGCGTGACCATGTTCGCGCTGACCGATCACGATGCGATCGCGGGGCTCGACGAGGCGCGCGGCGCGGCGCAGGCGCGCGGGCTGCGCTTCATCGACGGCGTCGAGATCTCGGTGACCTGGCGCGAGACCACGATCCACGTCCTCGGGCTGAACATCGATCCCGCGAACGAAGA
>DATDMW010000134.1:0-3772 GCA_036518595.1 Burkholderiales bacterium | reverse complement strand
TCCTCGGCGGCGTCGGGCCCTCGGGCGGCGGCTGGGGCGCGAAGCACGACGAGGACGGGATGAGCGCCACGGTCTGCATGAACGACGGCGACACGCACAACCACCCCATCGAGCAGATGGAGGCGAAGTTCCCGCTGCTGTTCGAGCGGCACGCGCTGCGCGAGGACTCGGGCGGAGCGGGACGCCACCGCGGCGGCCTCGGCACCGAGCAGGTCGTGCGCGCGCGCTCGACCCTCGTGATGAACGTGCAGGTCGACCGCATGCACTGCCCGCCGTGGGGCCTCGAGGGCGGGCTCGCGGGCGCGGGCAACCAGGTGACGCTGCGCCTGGGGGGCGTCGAGAAGACCGACCTGCCGAACGGCAAGGTGCTGACGCAAAGGCTCCAGAAAGGCGACGCCTTCACCCTGCGCGCGGGCGGCGGCGGCGGGTTCGGAGCGCCGTTCGAGCGCGATCCGGAGCGGGTCGCCGAGGACGTGCGGCAGGGCTACGTGTCGCCGCGCGCGGCGCGCGAGCTCTACGGCGTCGCGCTGGACGGAAATCTCGCGGTCGACACGGCCGCGACGGCGAAGCTGCGGAAACCGTCATAAAGCGGGCGTAGACTGCGCCGCCATGCGCCGCCCTGCGCTCGCCGCCTGCGCCCTCGTCCTGCTCCTCGCCGGCTGCGGCACCTTCGCGCAGCCGGGTCCCGGGTCGATCGCGTTCGCGCTGATCGGCGACGCGCCCTACAACACGCTCGAGGTCGACGAGGTCGACCGCCTCATCGACGCCCTGAACGCGCAGGACTTGGCGTTCGTGATCCACGTCGGGGACATCACCGCGGGTCACGGTCCGTGCAACGACGAATGGTTCGAGGCGCGCAAGCGCCAGTTCCAGCGCTCGAAGCACCCCTTCGTCATCGTCCCGGGCGACAACGACTGGGTCGACTGCCACCGCAGCGGCAAGGACCCGCTCGAGCGGCTCGATTTTTTCAGGAAGCTGTTCGAGTCTGGCGACGAGAGCCTGGGACAACAGAAGATCAGGCTCGAGCGCCAGTCGAGCGACCGCCGCTTCCCCGAGTATCGCGAGGACATGCGCTGGACCGCGGGCGACGTGCTGTTCGTCGGCGTCAACGTCCAGGGCAGCAACAACAACGTCGGGCGCAACCCCGCGATGGACCGCGAGGCGGAGCAGCGCATGGCCGCGGTCTTCGACTGGCTGGACGAGGCGGTGAAGCTCGTCGAGCAGCGCGACCTGCGCGGGCTGGTCGTCTTCGCCCAGGCGGATCCCGATTTCGAGAAGAGGGTGAGGCGCAGGCCCGGCGTGCCCGACGGCTGGGAGAGCTTCCGCAACGTCCTGCGCGCGCACGCGCTGTACCTGCGGAAGCTCGGGAAGCCGCTGCTCTACGTGCACGGCGACAGGCACCACTTCGTCTACGACCATCCGCTCGCCGACGCGAGCGGGAAGACGATCGGGAGCTTCACCCGCGTCGAAGTCTGGGGCTCGCCCTTCGTGCGCTGGATCAAGGCGTGGATCGACCCGAAGGCGCCGGACGTGTTCGGCGTGACGCCCGCGACGGGGCCGTGACGCTTCAGCGCGTGTCGTGCACCGCGCGGCTGTCCTTCGGCGCCTGCGCGCGCTCGCCCATGCCGTAGTCGCGCACCACCGACGCCACGCGCAGCCGGTAGTCCGCGAAGATCCCCCCGCGCCCCTTCGCCTGCGCGGCGCGATGCCCCTCCAGGTTGCGCCAGCGCCGGATCGCGTCCTCGTCGCGCCAGAACGAGAGCGACAGGAACTTGCCCTTCTCGGTGAGGCTCTCGAAGCGCTCGATCGAGACGAAGCCGTCGATCTTTTCCAGGTCGGCCTTCAGCTGTCCCGCGATCGAGAAATAGTCCTGCGCCCTGCCCTCCGCGGGCCACACCTCGAAAATCACGGCCATCATTGCGTTTTCTCCTTTTCCGTACGGCGCGCGAAGATCGCGGGCGCCACGAGCTCGGTCACGAGCACCAGCGGCCACAGCCGCCCTTCGAGGATATTGTAGTCGGCGAGCAGCTCGGGCCACGGGTGCCCGAGCGCGAGGCCGAACACGCCGAGCTCGAACAGCAGCGTCATCGCCAGCCACAGCAGGCCGACGCGGATTCCCTGGCGCCGCGTCGCGCGCATCCAGCGCACGCCGAAGAACGCGACGGCCGCGACCACCGCGCAGAACGCGACGGTCTCGACCTGGTGCGCGCGGAAATCACCGAGCGCAGGCGCGAGCGCCGCCTCGCGCACGCCCGCGAGCGCGATCGCGAAGACGAGGAGCACGATCCAGAGCGCGACCGCCTTCCGCCAGATCACGGCTTCGGGTCCGCGACCTCGATGTTGCGGCCCAGCGGGGTAAGCGCGCGGACCACTCCCGACTTCAGGTCCATATCGAACTCCTCGGAGCCCTCGGTCGTCACCCTGAGATGCCCTTTCCTGACCGAGATCCGCGAGATGAAATCGTCCTGGACGTCTTTCTCGAGATTCTCGTCGTACCGGACGCGATACACCATCCGGTCCCAGAGCAGCTTGCCCGTCTTCACGTCCCAGGCCTGCACGTAGCCGCCGTTCTGCGCCTTGCCGTGGAGCGCGCCGAAGTGAGGGACCTGGTACCTGACGCCGTTGGCGACCACCGCGGCGACCGCTTTCGGCGGCACGCGCTTCGCCAGCGCCTCTCCCCCGCTCGCAATCACTGCTGAAGCCAGGACGAGTTCGAATATTTTTTGTCCCATGACCATCGCCGGTCTATCCGACATCATTTTCAGGACCATCGCGCGGCTCGCTCGAGCAGCAGCTTACGCTCTCGCGCGTTTTGCGTCAGCGACGCCGCGCGCTCGAACTCCACGCGCGCCTCGGCCTTGCGGCCCAGCTTCGCGAGCAGGTCTCCCCTGACGCTCGGAAGCAAGTGATAGGACCCGAGCGACGGCTCCGACGCGAGCGCGTCGACGATCTCCAGCCCCGCCTCGGGCCCGAACGCCATCGCGACCGCGACGGCGCGGTTCAGCTCGACGACGGGTGAAGGCGCGCTCTGGGCGAGCGCGGCGTAGAGCGCGGCGATCCGGACCCAGTCCGTCTCCTTGGCGGTCGCCGCACGCGCATGGCACGCCGCGATCGCCGCCTGGAGGGCGTACGGACCCGACTCGCCTTTCAGCTCGCGCACGCGCTCGAGCGCCTCGAGCCCTCTTCGGATGAGAAGCCGGTCCCAGCGCGAGCGGTCCTGGTCGAGGAGCAGCACGGGCTCGCCTTCGGGCCCGGTGCGCGCGCCCGCGCGCGAGGCCTGCAGTTCCATCAGCGCGACGAGGCCGTGCACCTCGGGTTCGTTCGGCAGCAGCTCCGCGAGCACCCGCCCGAGGCGCAGCGCATCCTGGCACAGCGCGGGCCGCATCCAGTCCTCGCCCGCGGTCGCCGAGTAGCCTTCGTTGAAGACGAGGTAGATCACCTCGAGCACCGAGGCGAGGCGCGCGGTGAGCTCGCCTGCGCCCGGCACCTCGAACGGCACCTTCGCCTCCGCGAGCGCGCGCTTGGCGCGCACGATGCGCTGCGCGATGGCCGGCTCCGCGGCGAGAAAGGCGCGTGCGATTTCGTCCGTGGTCAGGCCGCCGAGCAGGCGCAGCGTCAATGCCACGCGCGCCTCGGTCGACAGCACCGGGTGGCAGGCCGTGAACATCAGCCGCAACAGATCGTCGCCGATCGCATCGTCGAGGGCGTCGTCGGCAGCCACGTTGCGCTCTTCCAGCGTCGCTTCGAGCTCATGCGCGACTTCGACGTGCTT
>DATDMW010000133.1:0-2247 GCA_036518595.1 Burkholderiales bacterium | reverse complement strand
TCAGCGCCAGCGCGTCGCGATCGCCGCGGCGATCGTGCTCGACCCCGAGCTGCTCGTGGCCGACGAGCCGGTCTCGATGCTCGACGTCTCGGTGCGCGCGGGCGTGCTCGGGCTGCTCGACCGGCTTCGCCGCGGCGGCCTCGGCGTGCTGATGATCACGCACGACCTCTCCACCGCAGCCCGCTTCGCCGACCGCATCGCGGTCATGTACCTGGGGCGGATCGTCGAGGAGGGCCCGGCCGCGCAGGTGGTCGACGACCCGCAGCACCCGTACACCCAGGCCCTGCTGTCCGTCGTCCCGCGCCGCGACCCGCGCGAGCGCACGCGGCCGCAGATCCTGCGCGGCGAGGCGCCCGACGCAGTGCGCATCCCCGCGGGCTGCCGCTTCCACCCGAGGTGCCCGATCGCGATCGACGACTGCCGCTCGGTCGACCCTCCGCTGGAGCCGGCGGGGTCGAGCGCCGCTCACCGGGCCGCGTGCATCCTCGCTGGCTGAACCGCGGCGTCGCCGGGATCGGCGTCGCGAGCTTCTTCTCGGACGTGAGCCACGAGGTGCCGACGGCGCTCCTGCCGGCCCTGCTGACGACGACGCTCGGCGCGCCCGCGGCGGCGCTCGGCACGATCGAGGGCATCGCCGACGGGATCGCGGGCGCGGCCAAGCTCGCCGGCGGCGCCCTCGCGGACGACCCCGGCCGCCGTCGTGCGACGGCGATGGGCGGCTACACCGCGACCGCCGTCCTGAGCGCGCTGATCGGAGCCGCGACCGCGGTCTGGCAGGTCGGCGTCCTGCGCGCGGGCGCGTGGCTCTCGCGCGGGCTGCGGACGCCGTCGCGCAACGCGCTCCTGACGGACGTCGTCGAGCCGGAGGTCTACGGTCGCGCATACGGGTTCGAGCGGGCGATGGACAACGCGGGCGCGATCGCCGGGCCGCTCCTGGCGCTCGCGCTGATCTCGGTCGTGGGCATCCGGGAGGCGATCCTGATCTCGGTCGTCCCGGGCCTGCTGGCCGCGGTGGCGATCCTCGTCGCCGTCCGCTCGGCGCAGCGGCTCGAGCCGCACGAGCGCCCCCCGCTGCGCATCCGCATCCGGCCGGTGCTGCACGGGCGGCTCGGCCGCCTCCTCGGCGCGGTCACGGCGTTCGAGCTCGGCAACGCGGCCGCGACGCTGCTGATCCTGCGCGCGACCGACCTCCTGACGCCCGCCCACGGCCACGACTCCGCGGTCCGGCTGGCGGTCGTGCTGTACGCGGTCTACAACGCCGCCGCGATGGTGATCAGCGTCCCCGCGGGCCACACGACCGACCGCCGCGGCGCGACCGCGGTGCTCGTGGTCGGTGCCTTCGCCGCCCTCGCCGCGTTCGCCGGCTTCGCCCTCTCGGGCTCGAGCCTCGCGCTGCTGGCCGCGCTCTTCGCCCTCGCGGGCACCGGCAAGGGCGCGGTGGAGACCGCGCAGAGCGCCGCCGTCGCGCTGCTCGCGCCGCCCGGCCTGCTCGGCTCGGCCTTCGGCGCGCTCGCGACGATCCAGAGCTTCGCCAACCTCGCTGCCTCCGCGGTCGCCGGCGCGCTCTGGACGCTCGTCTCCCCTCGCGCGGCCTTCCTCTACCTGGCAGGCTGGGCAGCCGTGAGCGTGGTCGCCCTCGCAACGGTGCGCCGGTGAGCGCCGAGGCGCTGCTCGAGCGCGAGCTCGACCGCTTCGAACAGGAGCACCCGCGCTCCCGCGAGCTGGCGAACGAGGCGAAGGGCCCCCTGCTGAGCGGCGTGCCGATGCCGTGGATGATCCGCTGGCCGGGCGGCTTCCCCGTCTTCGCGGCCGAGGCGCGCGGCGCGCGCTTCACCGACGTCGACGGCCACGAGTACGTCGACTTCTGCCTCGGCGACACCGCGGCGATGACCGGCCACTCGCCCGAGCCGACGGTCCGCGCCCTGCGCGAGCAGGCGGCAAAGGGGATCACGCTGATGCTTCCGAGCGAGGACGCGCTCTGGGTCGGCCGCGAGCTGACGCGGCGCTTCGGGCTCGCGCGCTGGCAGTTCGCGCTCACCGCGACGGACGCGAACCGGTTCGCGATCCGGCTCGCGCGCGAGCGCACGGGCCGGCCGAAGATCCTCGTCTTCAACTGGTGCTACCACGGCTCGGTCGACGAGACCTTCGCGGTCATCGGCCCGGACGGGACGGCGATCGAGCGCCGGGGCAACATCGGCAGGCCCGTGGCCCTCGCCGAGACGACGCGCGTCGTGGAGAGCAACGACC
>DATDMW010000132.1:0-8039 GCA_036518595.1 Burkholderiales bacterium | reverse complement strand
AGGACCCAGTCCTCGCCTTTGATCGCGTCCCAGACCTCGGACGCGAGGCGCCCGAGCGGGATGGGGCTCGCGTCCCAGTCCTCCTTCGCTTCGGCGGCCCACTGCGCCCGCGTCTTGCGGTGCAGCTCGTGCCAGCGCTTCGTGCGCTCGTCGATCGTCTTCGTCAGCGCGCCGTCGCCGGCGATCCGGCGCTTCAATAGCTCGGTCAACACCGGGATCGCGACCGTGGTGTCGGCCAACACGCGCAGATGCGCGTGCATCAGGCGCTGATAGTCCATTGCCCAGCTCGAGAGCTCGAGGTCGCCGAAGCCGATGTCGACCCACAGCGCGCCCTCGGGCACGACGCTCGTGACCTTGCGCGTCGTGCTGACCAGCTCGGTCGTCGGCCGCTCCCAGTCGCGCACGTCGAGCGTCAGGACCAGGTCCGCGTCGCGGAAGATGTCCTTCACCATCGAAAGGTTCAGCGGGTGCTCGGTCGGGAAGTTCAGCCGCGCGTTGACGTCGTAGACCGGCGCCCCGATCGTCTCGGCGAACTCGACCAGCGCATGGAAGCCCTTCGGGTCGCGACCGACGAACTCGGCGATGATCGCCGGGCGCTTCGCCTTAGCGATCAGGTCGGCGGCGCGCGCGAGCGCCTCCGGGTCGGGCCCGAGCGGCGCCGGCACCGCGGCGGCCGTCTCGGGCGGCAGCGGCACGTCGTGGTCGAGCGGCTGCTCCTGCAGCCAGGCGTCGTAGCACATATAGATCGGGCCGCGCGGCTCGGTCATCATCACGGCGTAGGCGCGCGCGAAGGACTCCGGCACGCCGTCGATCACGTGCGGCTGGTAGTCCCACTTGGTGTAGTCGCGCACCGCGTTGCCCTGCACGAGCGCGGTGTGGGTCCAGTCGATGCGCGGGCGGCGCTTGGTCTCGTCCATCGGGCCGGTGGCGCCGACGATGAAGACCGGCGCGCGGTCGATGTAGGCGTAGTAGATCGACAGGTTCGCGTGCAGCAGGCCGACCAGGTTGTGCAGGATCGCGACCATCGGCTTCCCGCTCGCCTTGGCGTAGCCGTGCGCGATCTGCACCGCGGTCTCTTCGTGCTGGCACAGCATCATGACAGGCTTGTTGCCGCCGTAGTTCACGATCGAGTCGTGCAGGCCGCGGTAGCTGGCGCCGGGGTTGAGCGCCGCGTACTTGAGGTCGTAGCGCTGCAGCAGGTCGACGATGACGTCGGAGGCCCAGCGGCGGTCGGGCGCATAAGGGCTCTTCTTCGGGCTCTTGGGGTCGGGACGAGCGTCGTTGGCCATGGTCAGGCGGCTTTCCTCTTCTCTTCGGGAATCGCGATGCACTTCTCGGGATCGATGCGCAGGTGCACCTGGGTGCCGACCGGCGGCGAGAACGACGGGTGCACGCGCGCGAGCAGCATCGTGCCGTCGACCTTGACCTGGAACTCGAGGCACTCGCCCAGGAAGATCTTCGCGTCGACGGTGCCGACGATGACGTTGCGCTCGCCCTGGCGCTCGGCCGACATGTGGACATCCTCGGGCCGCACCGAGACGGCGACCGTGTCGCCCTCGCGCAGCGCGTCGACGGCGGTGCACTCGAGCAGGCCGATCGCGGTGCGCACGTGCCAGCCGTTCCGCGCGTCGCCCTTGCCCGCGACGGTCGCGTCGAGAAAGTTGGCCGAGCCGACGAAGTCGGCGACGAAGCGGTTCTGCGGCCGCTCGTAGATGTCGCGCGGCGCGCCGACCTGCACGATCTGCCCCTCGTTCATCACGGCGATCTCGTGCGAGAGCGCGAGCGCCTCGCCCTGGTCGTGCGTCACGTAGACAGTGGTGAGGCGCAGCTCGCGCTGCAGCCGCTTCAGCTCGAAGCGCATGCGCTCGCGCAGCTTGGCGTCGAGGTTGGAGAGCGGCTCGTCGAGCAGAAGCAGCTGCGGCTCCATCGCGAGGGCGCGCGCGAGCGCCAGGCGCTGCTGCTGGCCGCCCGAGAGCTTGGTCGCCTCGCGGTCGGCGAGGTGGTCGAGCGCCACGGTGCTCAGCACGCGCATGACCTTGTCGCGGATCTCCTGCCTGCCGTGCCTGCCGTTGCCCACCTGCAGCGGGAACGCGGCGTTCTCGTACACCGTCATGTGCGGCCAGATCGCGTACGACTGGAACACCATGCCGAAGTTGCGCTTGTTGGGCGCGACGAAGGTCTTCTTCTGCGACGAGTACACGACGCGGCCGTCGACCGCGATCTCGCCCGAGCGCGGGCGCTCGAGGCCCGCGATCGAGCGCAGCGTCGTGGTCTTGCCGCAGCCGCTGGGCCCGAGCAGCGTGAACAGCTTGCCCTGGGGCACTTCGAACGAGACGTTCTGCGCGGCCTTCACGACCTGGCCGCGCTCGTTCGGATACTCGGTGTAGAGGGCGTCGACTTTCAGCACGGGGATCAGGCCTCCTTCATTCCGAACCGGCGCGCGACCATCTGCGCCAGCATCACGAGCACGAAGAGCGCGAGGATCAGCAGCACGCCGAGCGCCGACAGCTCGACATACTGCCCGTTCTCCCAGAGCTCCCAGATGGTGATCGACACCACCTCGGTGCCCGGGCTGTAGAGCAGGATCGACGCCGACAGCTCGCGGATCGAGACGATGACGATGTAGATCCAGCCCGCGAGCAGGCCCGGCTTCAGGAGCGGCAGGATGATGCGCCAGAACGTCGTGCTCCACGACGCGCCGCTCATCGCCGCGGACTCCTCCAGCTCCTTGTGGATCTGCAGCATCGAGGTCGTGTTGTAGCGCAGCCCGTACGGCAGGAAGCGCGTGATGTAGGCGAGGAACATGATCCAGATCGTGCCGTAGATGCCGATGTCGACGTTCAGGTAGAAGATCATGATCGACAGGCCGAGCACCAGGCCCGGGAACACCATCGGCAGCGACGCCAGGTTGTCGAGCAGCCAGCGGCCCGGGAATTTCGTCTTGACCACGATCCAGCAGATCACCGAGGTCACGAGCATGATGATGGTGGCGCTGCCGAACGCGAGCAGCAGGCTGTTCCAGACCGAGGTCGCGAGCGTCGGGTAGGTGAACACGAAGCGGTACGCGTCGAGCGTCAGGTTGTGCAGCGCCTGCATCGACGGCACGCTGTAGAAGCGCTGGAACGACGACCATAGCAGCACCAGGAACGGCAGGATCACGATCAGCAGGAAGTAGGCGATGAACAGGCCCGCGGCGGCCCAGCGCCAGGCACCGAGGTCGATGGTGCGCGGCCGGAAGCCCTTCCCCGTCATGGTCGAGTACTTGCTCCCCTGGCTCGAGAGCCGCGACTGGAAGTAGACGCCGACGCTGGTGATCAGCAGCAGGGTCACCGCATAGGACGAGGCGAGCCCGATCTGCGACGGATACTGGTGGATCGCGCGGTAGATCGACGAGGTGAACACCTCGATGCCGACCGGCAGCCCCAGCAGCGCCGGTACCTCGAAGGACTCGAGCGCGCGCACGAACAGGATCAGCAGCGTCGCGAACACCGCGGGCCACGACAGGCGCAGCGTCACGCGCCACGCGACCTGCAGGACGTTGGCGCCGCTCATCATCGCCGACTCCTCGAGCGCGGGGTCCATGGAGCGGAACGCCGCGGTCATGAGCAGGAAGGCCATCGGCGAGTAGTGCAGCCCGTCGACGAACATCATGCCCCAGAGCGAGTAGACGTTGATGAACACGAAGTCGGTCCCGAGCCACTTCTGCAGGAACAGGTTGATGAGGCCGATCTTCGGGCTGCCGAGCAGGATCCACGCGACCACGAACAGGATCCCCGGGATGATCAGCGGGATGATCGAGAGCGCGAAGAACAGGCCCTTGAACGGCGTGTTGGTGCGCTCGTTCATCCACGCGAGCAGCGTCCCGAGGACGAAGGCGAAGATCGCCGAGCCGACGGCGAACTGAAGCGAGTTCGCGAACAGGCGGAAGGTCTCGAGACTGGTGTACGCCTGGACGTAGTTGTCGAACGTGAACTGCGCGGCCTTGGCGGCCGTCTGCGGCGTGAAGAAGCTCTGCCACAGCAGGAACACGAGCGGCACCAGGCCGAGGTAGGCGACGATGGCGACCGACACGGCGATGAAGATCCATTTCGGGTCGAAGCCGCGGCGCTCGGCCGGCGGCATTCCGCGGCCGGCCGTCAGCTCACCCGCGATCGCCATGGCGGTCTCCTCAGGCGCTCTTCAGCGGCGCGAGCACGCGCGCCGGCTGGTAGCCGAGCCGCTGCGAGATGGCTTCGGCGGCCTGGACGATCTCGCGCGCGTAGACGGCGAGCGTCTTCTTGCTGACGCGGTGCGTCGGCCCGGCGATCGAGAGTGACGCGATGACGCCGCCCGAATGCGTGCGGATCGGCGCCGCGACCGAGCGCATGCCGAGCTCGCTCTCCTCGTTGTCGACGGCGTAGCCGCGCGCCCGGATCGACGAGAGGTCGCGCAGCAGCCCCTTCACGTCGGTGATCGTGTTCGGCGTGCGCGCCGGCATCCCGGCCTTCAGCATCCCGGCGACGAAGTCCTCGGGCTGGAACGCGAGCAGCGCCTTGCCGTCGCTGGTGCAGTACGCCGGCGCCCGGCCGCCGATGTTGGAGCTCATCCGGATCGCCTGGCGGCTCTCCATCTTGTTGATGTAGAGCACGCTCGCGTGATCGAGCACCGCGAGGTGGATGGTCTCGCCGGTCGTGTCGCGCAACGCCTTCAGGTACGGGCGCGCCTCGGTCGACACGTCCATCTTGCGGCGCACGAGCGCGCCCAGCTCGAACACGGCGAGCCCCAGCCGGTACTTGCCGGTCTCGCGATCCTGCTCGAGCATGCCCTCGGTGATCAGCGTCGCGGCGAGCCGGTGCACCGTGCTCTTGGCGAGGCCCAGGCGCTGCGCGAGCGCGCTGATGCCGATCTCGGTGTCGTCGTCGGAGAACGCCTTCATCAGGCGCAGCGCGTTCGCGACCGACGACAGCCGCGTCTTGATGCGCACGGGCTTGACGCTCAGATCCATCTACCCCTCCTGCGACAGGCGCAGCGCGAGCGCGTAGCTCGCGAGCACGATGACGACGACGCCCAGCCCGAGCGCGAGCCCGCCCGCCTCGGCCAGCGCCGCCGCGCTCGGCGACGCGGCCTTGGCGACGCCGAGCGCCGCGATGGCCAGCGACAGGAACGCGATCGAGAGCCCGAGCACGCGCGAGGCGACGCGCGCGCGGCGGTCGGCGCGCGCGAGCAGGCGCGACACCCAGAGTCCGTTGGCGCCGTCCGCGACGATCATGCCGGAGGTGAAGACGAATCCCAGGAACGCCGCGAACGCCCAGCCGGCAGCTCCGGACGCGGACAGCGAGAACAGCGCCGCCTGGCTCATGGTGTCGAACGACAGCGCGAACGCGGCCCCGATCGAGGCGATCAGCACCGGATGGCTGGTCTCGGTCAGCCGCCCGATCCAGCGGCCTTTGAGACCGGCGGCACGCGCGACGCGGTCGCGCGGCGTGCGCAGCACCGCGGCGAGGTTGAGCGCGCCGAGCGCGACCAGGAACGCGATCGAGATCCACGCCCCCACCGGCTCGAGCCAGCCCGGCGCCGACCAGGCCCCGGCGCTCAGCGCGACCAACGCGGCGACCGCCATCACCATCAGCCCGTGCCCGAGCGAGAACAGACACCCGGACCAGCGCGCGAGGCCCGGCCGCGCCGCGAGGTTGAATCGCGTCAGGCCGTCGACCGTGGCAAGGTGATCGGGGTCGACGCCGTGCTTCACGCCGAGGAGAAAGACCAGCAGCAGCAGCCCCGGCAGGTCGTGCGGCATGACGCTCATGCCGCGCTCAGCGCTTGATGAACAGGTCGTTCCATATCTTTTCCCATTTCCCGGACTCGTCGAGCACCGTGATCGGGTCGACCAGCGTGTACGGGAAATTGTTCAGCGGGCTCTTCACCTTGATGCTCGCCGGGACGCGCCCCATCGACAGGAACAGCTGCTGCCCCTCGGGCGAGAGCACGAAGTCGGCGAGCAGCAGCGCCGCGTGCGGGTGCGGCGCCTCGGCGAAGACCGCGATCGCCTGCGGGCGCGCGACCACCGGTTGCACCGGCGCCCAGTCGATCGGGCCGCCGCGGCGCTTCATCGACTCGGCGTTCGCGTTGTACACGGTGAGCCCCACCGGCACCTCGCCGACCGCGATCAGCTCGGAGAGCAGCACGTGCCCCTTCCTCACGTCCGGCCGCATCGCGGCGAGCTTGCGGAAGAAGTCCATGCCCTTGGGCTCGCCCCAGAGCTTGACGATGGTCGCGAGCCACTCCTGGTCGGTCGCCTCGATGCCGATGCGGCCCTTCCCCTTCGGGTCGAGGAAGCCGTCGTAGGTCTTCGGCAGCTCGGCGCGCTTCACCTTGTCGGTGTTGTAGGCGACGACGAAGAAGTTGAGGCGGTCGGAGACCCACAGCCGGTGCGCGGGGACCGCGGCCGGCGGCAGGTCCTCGAGGTAGGGACTCTCGAAGCGCGACAGCAGCTTCTCGCGCGCGAGCATCTCGAGCTCGGGGCCGTTGGTCTCGACCACGTCGACCGCGTGGCGGCGCGCTCTTGCCTCGGTCAGCGCGCGCTGCACGACCTTGTCGCTGGTCGCGCGCCACAGCTCGACCTTGACGCCGTACTTCTTCTCGAACGCCTGCGACAGCGGCACCGACTCGGTGGTGGCGAGCGACGTGTAGAGGACGACGCTGCCCTCCTTCTTCGCGCCCTCGATCAGGCGCTGCTCGCGGTCGGCTCCCTTGTATGTATACAGAGCCGCATTGCCGCCCTGGGCGAGCGCCGCCGCCGGGGCGGACGTCGCGAGCGCCAGCGAAAAAACGGAAAGCAGGGGCCATGCGCCCCTCGAGCGCCGCTCCATGTCGTCTCTTCCTCCTTCGACTCTCTCCTCGCGGGGATTCTATCGGGATTTTCCGGACAAATGGAACCCCGTTCCATATATCGGAACGGCGCCTTAGCGCGGCGCGGGTAAACCCCGGGGAATCAGGGACGAGGCCGGACTGCGCCTACCACATCGCCTCCCCGCGCTCCGCCTTCTGGAGCATGTCCTGCTGGAACGCCGCCGGTCCGAAGCCGAGCTTCTCTCCCGCCTGCTCGTAGAAGAACGGCCGCCCGGTGCGTACGCTGAACGCGCGCATCCATTCGAGCAGCGGCTCGTCGGGATCGCGTCCCGCGGAGCGCAGCAGGTACGCGGGCTTCCCGCGCCACGCGAGCTGGATGATCATGACGCCCAGCCGGTCGGGACGGAACTCCTCGGGGAAGGGGCTCCCCGGCATGAGCCAGCCGCAGACGAAGTTCCGGCACGGCGAGACCGGGCGCTCCTCGTAGATGGTGCAGCAGCCGTCGCCGGCGAAGTGGCAGCGCACGCCGGGCCGCATCTCGTGCCCGCGGATCGTGCCGGCGACCCAGCCGTCGCAGCATGCCGTGCACGTGCCGCAGGCGCGCGCCTGCGGCGAGGACTGGATCGGGACGACGGCGCCGCAGCACTTCTTGTATTTCATGCCGCTGCCGCAGGGACACGGATCGTTTCTGCCGGGATTCATGCTCGCGGGTACACTACGAAGCGCATCTCGCCATGTCAAGCTTCGATCTTCTTCCGCGTTAGCTCCGAATGGGGTCCCCGAAACATGGCGACACGGCGCTGCTCCTCGCCGTCCTTCTCGCCATCCTCAACAACATCGGCCTGAAGGGCAGCAAGATGCTGGTGGCGCTCTACGCGCTCGATCTCGGCGCGAGCCCGTTCGCGATCGGCGCTCTGGTCTCGATGTACGCGATCTTCCCGCTGGTGCTCGCGGTGCACGCGGGCGGCGTGTCGGACCGCTTCGGGCCGCGCCGGCCGATGATGCTGGGATCGTTCGGCGTCGCGACAGGACTGATGCTGCCGGTGCTCTTCCCCGCGCTGCCGACGCTCTACTTCGCCTGCGCGCTGATCGGCGCGAGCTCGCTCTTCTTCCAGGTCTCGGTGCAGAACCTGGTCGGCTCGCTCGGCGACGCGAGCGAGCGCACCGCGAACTTCGGCACCTTCAGCCTGGGCGCATCGATCTCCGGGTTT
>DATDMW010000131.1:0-2732 GCA_036518595.1 Burkholderiales bacterium | reverse complement strand
GGAGATCAACGAAGCGCTGCTCGAGGAGTTCGGCAAGGCGCTGATCGGCCAGCCGAACAACTTCCGCCGCTTCCGAGGCGTGGCGCCGGCGCCGCGCTGAGCTACTTCCGCTCGCTCAGCTCGATCTTGTAGCCGTCGGGGTCCTCGACGAAGGCGATCACCGTGGTCCCGTGCTTCATGGGACCCGCCTCGCGAGTGACCTTCCCGCCGCGCTCCTTCACTTCTTCGCACGCCTTGCGCGCGTCGTCGACCGCGATCGCGACGTGGCCGTAGGCGGTGCCGAGCTCGTACTTCTCGACGCCCCAGTTGTGGGTCAGCTCGAGCACCGCGGTCTCCGATTCGGCGCCGTAGCCGACGAAAGCGAGCGTGAATTTGCCGTCCGGGTAGTCGTTGCGCCGGAGCGGCCTCATGCCGAGGACTTCGGTGTAGAACCGCAGCGAACGATCGAGGTCGCCGACCCGGAGCATGGTGTGCAGGATGCGCATGGTCTCTCCTATCGTGATCAGTGCGACGGCCCGAGCGCCGTCATCCGCGATTCGATCCACTCCTCGACCGCGGCGTTCAGCGCGTGCGGGTCGGCGCCCGTGGACTGCAGCGTCGGACCGATCTCCACCGTCACCGTGCCCGGGCGCTTCAGGAAGGCGTTCCTTCCCCAGAGCAGGCCCGCGTTGTGCGCGACCGGAACGACCGGTGCCCCGCATTGCACCGCGAGCCAGGCGCCCCCGACGTGGTAGGGCCTGCGCTCACCCGGCCGCGTGCGCGTGCCCTCGGGGAACACCGTGATCCAGAAGCCCTGAGCGAGCCGCCGCCGGCCGAGCTCCGCCATGCGCTTCAGCGCCGAGGGCCCGCGGCTGCGGTCGATGGCGATCGGGCTGGCGAGCGCAAGACCCCAGCCGAAGAATGGGATCCACAGGAGCTCTCGCTTCACGACCAGCACCTGCGGCGGAAAGATCGCCTGGAAGGCGAGCGTCTCCCACGCCGACTGGTGCTTCGCGAGGATCACCGCCGGATGCGCGGGCAGCCGCTCGCGGCCGCGCACGCTGTAGCGTATGCCGAGGACGATGCGCGCGAGCCAGATCACGGTCCTCGACCAGCCCGTGATGATGCGATAGCGGAGCAATCGCGGCAGCGGGAAAGTCGCCAGCGCGAGCAGCGAGTACGGCGGCGTGATCAGCACGAGCCCGAGCGCGAAGGCGAGCGAGCGCAGCACGATCACGGGCACAGGGCGTCGGCGACCGCCGCGAGATCCGGGTAGACCGTGGTGCCCGAGGGCAGGATGCCGTTCGCGCGCGTGCGCTGGCCCTTGCCGGTCAGGACCAGGATCGGCCGGGCGCCGGCCGCGATCGCCGCGCGCAGGTCGCTTTCGCTGTCGCCCACCACCGGCACGTCGACCAGCGGGACGTTGAAGCGCTCGGCGATCGCGAGGAACATGCCGGGCTCCGGTTTGCGGAAAGGCGAGGCCGCGTCGGGGTGCTCGGGGCAGTAGAACACGGCGTCGATGCGTCCGCCGGCCTGGTTCACCGCCCGGTGCATCTTGGCGTTGATCGCGTTCAGCGTCGCCATGTCGAACAGGCCGCGCGCGACCCCCGATTGATTGCTCGCGACGACGACACGCCAGCCGCAATGCGTCAGGCGCGCGATCGCCTCGACGCTGCCCGGAATCGGGATCCACTCGTCGGGATTCTTGATGTACTCGTCGCTGTCTTGATTGATGACGCCGTCGCGATCGAGGATGACGAGCTTCATGCCGCGAGCTTCGAGATGTTGGCGACGCGGTTGGTCAGGCCGATCACCTCGTGCAGCAGCGCGAAGCGGTTCATGCGCAGCTGCTCGTCGCTCGCGTTCACGAGGACCTTCTCGAAGAAGGTCGCGACCGGCTCGTGGATACGCGCAGTCGACAGCAGGGCATCGCGGAACTTCTCCTCCTGCAGCATCGACTCGACTTCCTGGCGCAGCATGCGCGTGGTGCCGAGGAGCCGCTTCTCGGCTTCGTCCTGGAGCAGCGCGACATTGGTCTGCTGCATGACGCCGGCGCCGCCGGATTTCGTCAGGATGTTGCGGATGCGCTTGTCGGACTCGGCGAGCGCCGCGGCCTGCGGGAGCTTGAGGAAGCTGCGCACCGCGTCGAGCCGCTCGACGTACTCGGCCGGGCGGGGCGCGAGGTCGAGCACGGCTTCCACCTCGAGCGTCGCGTAGCCGGCCTCGCGCAGGTAGCTGCGCGCCCGGTCGGTGATGAAGAACCCGACCTCGATCGGGTTTGGGACCCGGTTCGCTCCGTGCTCGTGCGTATCGAGCAGCCGGCCCTTCGGGTAGTTCGCGTGCGCGACGCGCAACAGCTCGTTCAGGTCGAGCCGCAGCTTCTGCTCGGACAGGATGCGGATGACGCCGAGCGCGAGGCGACGCAGCCCGAACGGGTCTCTGTCCCCGGTCGGCGCCAGTCCGACGCCGAGAAAGCCGATCAGCGTGTCGAGACGATCGGCGAGCGCGACCGCCGACCCCATGACGTCGCGCGGCAGCCGGTCGCCCGCGAAGCGCGGCCAGTAATGCTGCTCGATCGCCTCGCACACGGCTGCGGGCTCGCCGTCGTGGCGCGCGTAGTAACGGCCCATTACCCCCTGCAGCTCGGGAAACTCGCCCACCATGCCGGTGAGCAAGTCGGCCTTGGACAGCCACGCCGCGCGCTCGGCGGGCAGCGGATCGATCCCGAGATCGTGCGCGATGCGCCCGGTGAG
>DATDMW010000130.1:0-10678 GCA_036518595.1 Burkholderiales bacterium | reverse complement strand
GCAACTGCGCGACGCCATCACCTCGATCCCGGCCTTCCAGGAGGACGGCAAGTTCTCGAGCGCCCGGTACGAAACGCTGCTGCGCGGGGAAGGGTATTCGCCGGCGAGCTTCGAGGCTTCGGTTCGGCGCGACCTGATGCTCCAGCAGCTGACGGGTGCGCTGTCCGACTCGGGCATCGCGTCGAAGGCGGTCGCGCAGCGTCTCGCGCGCCTCTCGCAGCAGCAGCGCGAGGTCGCCGAGAGCGTGATCGCGGCGGATCCGAAGGCGCGCGAGGCGCAGCCGAGCGCCGAAGCTGTGCGCGCGTACTACGACCAGAACCCTGCGCAGTTCCAGGTACCCGAGCAGATCTCGGTCGAGTACGTGGTGCTCGACCTGGACGCGCTCGCCGCCGCCGAGACGATCGATCCGGCTGCCGTGAAGAGCTACTACGAGCAGAACGCCGCCAAGTACGGAGAGGCCGAGCAGCGCGAGGCGAGCCACATCCTGCTCTCGTACAAGCCCAACGCCACCGACGCCGACAAGGCGAAGGTGCGCGCCAAGGCCGAGCAGGTGCTCGCCGAGGTACGCAAGTCGCCCGGCGCCTTCGCGGCGCTCGCGAAGAAGTATTCGGAGGACCCGGGCTCGGCGCCGAAGGGCGGCGACCTCGGCTGGTTCGCGCGCGGCATGATGGTGCCGCAGTTCGAGGACGCCGTCTTCAGGATGAAGCCGAACCAGATCAGCGGGCTGGTCGAGTCCGAGTTCGGCCTCCACATCATCAAGCTCACGGGCGTGAAGCCCGGCAAGAAGCGCCCGCTCGAGGAGGTCCGTCCCGAGATCGAGCGCGAGCTGAAGCGCCAGGCGGCGCAGCGCCGCTACCCCGAGGCGGCGGAGTCGTTCAGCAACACCGTGTACGAGCAGCCCGACTCGCTCAAGCCTGCCGCCGACAAGTTCCACCTGCAGATCCGCCGCGCCGACGGCGTCACGCGGCAGTCGGCGCCGGTGCAGGTCCTGAACGCGCCGCGCGTGCTGCAGGCGCTGTTCTCGGAGGACGTGATCACGAACAAGCGCAACAGCGAGGCGGTCGAGGCGGCTCCGAACGCGCTGGTCGCCGCGCGCATGGTCGAGCACAAGGCCGCCAGCCAGCGTCCCTTCGAGGCGGTGAAGTCGGACATCCAGCGCCTGCTCGCGCAGCGGCAGGCGCGCGAGATCGCCGCGAAGAAGGGCGCCGAGCGGCTCGCCGAGCTGAAGAAGGGCAACGCCGCGGGCGTCGCGTTCGCGCCGGCGAAGACGGTGAGCCGCGAGAAGACCGCGGGTCTCGCCCCGGCGGCCGTGTCGCGCATCTTCAGCGCGGACGCGTCCGCGCTGCCCGCGTACGTGGGCGTCGAGGTGCCCGCGGGCTACGCGCTGTACCGCGTGGGCAAGGTGATCGACGTCGAGCCCGACGAGGCGCGCCAGCGCGCCGTCCAGAGCGAGCTCGGCCGCGCCAACGGCGAGGAGGAATTCCGCTCCTTCCTCACGGGACTGCGGTCCGACGTCGGCGTCGAGATCAACCGCGAGGCGATCGAGAAGAAGCCGCAGTAGCGGCGCGAGAGTCTTACGCGCCGGCCTCGGTCGGCATGCCGCCCACCGTGGTGCTGAAGCCGGCGTCGACGTGCAGCACCTCGCCCGTGACTCCCGCCGCCAGGTCCGAGAGCAGGAAGGCCGCCGCGTTGCCGACGTCGTCGATGGTCACGTTGCGCCGCAGAGGCGCGTGCTCCTCGACGTGCTTCAGGATCTTGCCGAAACCGGCGATCCCGGCCGCGGCGAGCGTCTTGATCGGCCCGGCCGAGATCGCGTTCACCCGCATGCCCCTGGGCCCCAGGCTCGCGGCCAGATAGCGCACGCTCGCCTCGAGGCTCGCCTTGGCGAGCCCCATGGTGTTGTAGTTCGGGACCGTGCGCTCCGCTCCGAGATAGGTGAGCGTGAGCAGCGCGCCGTGGCGGCCCTGCATAAGGGGCAGCGCGCCCTTCGCCAGCGCACCGAAGCTGTAGGCGCTGACGTCGTGCGCGACGCGGAACGCCTCGCGCGAGAAGCCGTCGAGGAAGTCGCCGGCGATCGCCTCGCGCGGCGCGAAGGCGATCGCGTGCACCACGCCGTCGAGGCCGTCCCATTCACGGCGCAGCGACTCGAACAGGCGCGCGATCTCGTCGTCGCTCGCGACGTCGCAGGGCACCGCCAGGCGGCTGCCCAGCTCGGCGGCCATCTCGGTGACGCGGTCCTTGAAGCGCTCGTTCTGGTAGGTGAAGGCGAGCTGCGCGCCCTCGCGCTTCGCCGCCTTCGCGATGCCCCAGGCGATCGAGCGGTTGGAGAGCAGGCCGGTGACGAGTATGCGTTTGCCTTCGAGCAGCGCCATCGCGGATTCCTCAGGGAGAGCGCCCGATTATAGCGGACGCCCGCGCGGCGCCCGGGTGACGGTGCGCGGCCGCTTCCGCTAAACTCGGGTCGTGCGCGGGCCGTTTCTCCGGCAGTTGGTTCTCCTGGCGCTGCTGGCGTGCGGCCTGACCGGCTGCGGGCGCGTCTGGAACGATCCGTATCCCGCCGACGAGCGCGGCCGCGACATCCTCTACACCTTCTTCATCGAGCGGCCGAAGCACCTCGACCCGGCGCAGTCGTACACGTCCGACGAGTACGACATCATCCAGGAGATCTACGAGCCGCCGCTGCAGTACCACTACTTGAAGCGCCCTTACGAGCTCGAGGCTACGACTGCGACCGAGGTCCCGAAGCCGCGCTACCTCGACGCGAACGGCCGCCCGCTCCCGGCCGATTCGGACCGCGTCGCGTACAGCGAGTACGACATCCACATCAAGCCGGGGATCATGTACCAGCCGCACCCGGCGTTCGCGACCGACGACCGCGGCGAGCCGCTGTACCTGTCGCTCGCGGAAGGCGACGTGCGCTCGAAGTACAAGCTCTCCGACTTCCCGAAGACCGGCTCGCGCGAGCTGGTCGCCGAAGACTACGTCTACCAGATCAAGCGGCTCGCGCATCCGCGGATCGTCTCGCCGATTTACGGCCACATGACCGACTACATCGTCGGGCTGAAGGATCTCGGCGACCGCCTGCGGCGCGACAACGCCGTCATCGCCGCCGCGCACCGCGAGCGCTACGGCGCCGCCGACACCCAGCTGCCGTGGCTCGACCTGCGCGGCTACGAGCTCTCCGGCGTGCACGCCGTCGACCGCTACACCTACCGCGTGCGCATCAAGGGCAAGTACCCTCAGTTCGTGTACTGGCTCGCGATGCCGTTCTTCGCGCCCATGCCGTGGGAGGCGGACCGCTTCTACTCGCAGCGCGGGATGAGCGAAGGGCGCAACCTCACGCTCGACTGGTACCCGGTCGGCACCGGGCCTTACATGCTCGCCGAGAACGACCCGAACTCGCGCATGGTGCTCGCCGCGAACCCGAACTTCCACGGCGAGGCCTATCCGTCGGAGGGCGAGCCCGGCGACGCCGGCGCGGGGCTGCTCGCCGACGCGGGCAAGCGCCTGCCGCTGAACGAGCGCATCGTGTTCACGCGCGAGAAGGAGAGCATCCCGCTCTGGAACAAGTTCCTTCAGGGCTACTACGACGCCGCGGGCATCGGCTCGGACAATTTCGACCAGGCGGTGCGCATCAGCGTCGGCGGCGACGCGACGCTTTCGCCCGAGATGGAGGAGCGCGGCATCCGCCTGCGCACCTCGGTCGCGACCAGCACCTTCTACCTCGCGTTCAACTTCCTCGATCCCGTCGTGGGGAACAAGGGCGACGCACGCGCGCGCGAGCGGGCGCGCAAGCTGCGCCAGGCGGTCTCGATCGCGATCGACTGGGAGGAGTACATCTCCATCTTCGCGAACGGCCGCGGGCTCCCGGGCATGGGTCCCTTGCCGCCCGGGATCTTCGGCTATCACGAGGGCGAGGCCGAATACAACCCGGTCGTCTACGAGCGCGGCCCCGATGGCAAGCCGCGGCGCAAGGGCGTGGAGGCCGCGAAGAAGCTGCTCGCCGAGGCCGGCTACCCGGACGGCCGCGACGCGAAGACCGGGGAGCCGCTGGTCCTGTACCTCGACACCACCGAGCGCGGGCCCGACGACGCGTCGCGGCTCAACTGGTACCGTCGGCAGTTCGCCAAGATCGACGTGCAGCTCGAGATCCGCTCGACCGACTACAACCGCTTCCAGGACAAGATCCGCTCCGGCAACACGCAGATGTTTTTCCTCGGGTGGAACGCCGACTACCCGGATCCCGAGAACTTCATGTTCCTGCTCTACGGCCCGAACGGCACGCAGGACGGCGAGAACAAGGCGCGCTACTCCAACCCGGTCTTCGACCGGCTGTTCGAGCAGATGAAGAACATGGAGAACGGCCCGAAGCGGCAGGCGATCATCGACGAGATGGTGAAGCTCGTGCGCGACGACGCGCCCTGGGTCTGGGGCTTCCATCCCAAGGACTACGTGCTCTCCCACGCCTGGGTGCACAACAGCAAGCCGAACAAGATGGCGCGCAACGGCCTCAAGTACATCCGCGTCGACGCGGCGCTGCGCGAGGCGAAGCGCCGGGAATGGAACCGGCCGGACGTCTGGCCGCTCGCGCTCATCCTGCTCGCCCTGGTGCTGGGCAGCGTCCCGGCGTGGATGAGCTATCGCCGCCGCGAGCGGATCGTCGCCCGCCCCGCGGCGCAGGTCCGACAGACTGCCGCGTGATCGCGTATATCGTCCGGCGCGCGCTCTACGCGATCCCGATCCTGATCGGGGTGAACCTCCTCACGTTCTTCCTGTTCTTCAAGCTCAACACCCCGGACGACATGGCTCGGCTGCAGCTCGGCGCCCGGCGCATCACGGCCGAGGCGGTGGAGCGCTGGAAGGCGGAGCACGGCTACGACAAGCCGACGTGGTACAACGATCGCGCCACCGGGCTCGCGCGCGTCACGAGCACCATCTTCTTCGAGAAGTCCGTGCGGCTTTTCGTATTCGACTTCGGCAACGCCGACGACGGCCGCTCGATCCGCCACGAGATCTCGACCCGGATGTGGCCCAGCCTCGCGGTGCAGCTGCCGGTGTTCCTGGTCGGGCTCGCGGTCAACATCACCTTCGCGCTGCTGATGGCGTTCTTCCGCGGCACCTACCTGGATTTCTGGGGCGTGGTCCTGTGCGTCGCGATGATGTCGATCTCGAGCCTGTTCTACATCATCGGCGGCCAATACGTGTTCTCGAAGATCTGGAACCTCGTCCCGATCTCGGGCTACTCCTCGGGGCCCGATGCGTTCAAGTTCCTCGTGCTGCCGGTCGCGATCGGCGCCGTGAGCGGCATCGGCTCCGGCGCTCGCTGGTACCGCACGATCTTTCTCGAGGAGATCGGCAAGGACTACGTGCGAACCGCGCGCGCCAAAGGCCTGGCCGAGACCGTCGTGATGTTCCGGCACGTGCTCAAGAACGGCCTGATCCCGATCCTGACGGGTGCCGTCGTCGTCATACCGACGCTGTTCCTCGGCGCGCTGATCACGGAGTCGTTCTTCGGAATCCCGGGGCTCGGCAGCTACACGATCGACGCCATCCAGAACCAGGATTTCCTCGTGGTGCGCTCGATGGTGTTCCTCGGCGCCGTGCTCTACATCGTCGGATTGCTGCTCACCGATATTTCCTATACGGTGGCGGACCCCCGGGTGCGGTTCGAATGAGGCCTCGCCGATGCCGGTGATCCTCTGGACCGACGCGCTGGTATTCGTGCTGGTCGCGGCGCTGGCCTTGTATTCCTGGTACGCCCGCCGGCAGCCGCACCTGCGGCGCCCGTGGGGCCGCGTGACGCAGAGCGCGGCGGGGATGGCGGCGCTGGTGGTCCTCGTCGTCTACGTCGCCATCGGGCTGCTCGATTCGTTGCACTATCGTCCGGCGCTCGATCGCAAGGGCGAGCGCGGGGAAACCGCGTACTCGACCGAGGTACGCTCGGTGTTCGACGCGCTGGCGACGCCGTTGTGGGCGCACCGCGAGCGCACTTATTCGGCGCCGCTCGCGACGCGCGCGTTCGCGCGCGAGACGCTCGACGTGCCCGGGCCGGGCGGCAAGACGCTGCAAGTGCGGGAGTACCCGCGGCTGGCCTGGGGCGGCGCGCACCTGAAGGAGGAGTCCGACCGCGGGCGCGACATCGCGCTGCGCGCGGCCGGCGGGCTCGCGGTCGCGGTTCTCGTCTGGGCCGGGCTCGGCACGCTGGTGTCGCGGCGGCATTCCTGGCGCGCCGTCTGGAGCGGCGGCACGGGCTTCCCGTGGGCCGCGGTGCTGCTCACGGCGGGCGCGCTGCTGGCGCTCGCGGGCCCGATGCTCGCGCTGTGCGGGTACTACCACGTGCTCGGCACGGACAAGGTCGGGCGGGACGTCCTGTACCTGGCGATGAAGAGCGTGAGGACGGCGCTCGTCATCGGCACGGTGACGACGCTGATGCTGCTGCCGTTCGCGATCGCTCTCGGCATCATGGCGGGATACTTCCGCGGCTGGATCGACGACGTCATCCAGTTCGTCTACACGGTGATCAACTCGATCCCCGGCGTTCTGCTGATCGCCGCATTCATCCTCCTGGCGCAGGTGTTCCTCGACCAGCACGCCGGCCTGTTCCCGACGTCGGTGCAGCGCGCCGACGTGCGCCTGCTCGTGCTGTGCGGCGTGCTCGGCATCACCGGCTGGACGACCCTCGCGCGGCTGCTGCGCGGCGAGACGCTGAAGCTGCGCGAGCTCGAATTCGTTCAGGCGGCGCAGGCCTTCGGTGTGCGCGACACGCGCATCATGACGCGCCACGTGCTGCCGAACGTGATGCACATCGTGCTCATCTCGCTGGCGATCGACTTCTCCGGGCTGGTGCTCGCCGAGGCCGTGCTGTCCTACGTCGGCGTCGGCGTCGACCCGTCGATGATCAGCTTCGGAACCATGATCAACGCCGCGCGCCTGGAGATGTCGCGCGAGCCCATGGTCTGGTGGACGCTCGGGGCGGCGTTCGTGTTCATGTTCGCGCTGGTGCTGGCGGCGAACCTGTTCGCGGACGCCGTGCGAGACGCTTTCGATCCGCGCACCCGGGTCGGAGGGTTGCTGCCGGTATGAGCGAGCTGCTGCTTCGCGTCCAGGGCCTGAAGACCGTCCTCTACGGCGCCGGCGAGCCCGTGCGCGCCGTCGACGGCATCGACCTCGAGATCCGCCGCGGCGAGACCTTCGCGCTGGTGGGCGAGTCGGGCAGCGGCAAGTCGATGACGGCGCTTTCGATCATGCGCCTGCTGCCCGAGACCGGCCGCATCGCCGCCGGCACGGTCGAGCTCGAGGGCACCGATCTGCTCGCGCTCCCCGAGGCGGCGATGCGCGTGGTGCGCGGGCGGCGAGTGGCGATGATTTTCCAGGAGCCGGGGACCAGCCTCAACCCGGTGCTCACGGTCGGCTACCAGATCCGCGAGGTGCTCCAGCGGCATACGCCGCTGAAAGGCGCCGCGATCGACGCCCGCGTCGTCGAGCTGATCGAGTCGGTCGGCATCCCGGACGCCGGGCGCCGCGCGACCGCGTACCCGTTCCAGCTCTCCGGCGGGATGAAGCAGCGCGTCATGATCGCGATGGCGCTGGCCGCCGGCCCCGACCTGCTGATCGCCGACGAGCCGACCACCGCGCTCGACGTCACGATCCAGGCGCAGATCCTCGAGCTGCTGCGCGACCTGCAGAAGAAGACCGGCATGTCGATGCTGCTCATCACGCACGACCTCGGGATCGTGTCGCAGATGGCGCAGCGCGTCGCGGTGATGTACGCGGGCCACCTGGTCGAGGTCGCCGACCGCGAGCGCTTCTTCAGCGCGCCCCAGCACCCGTATTCGCGCAAGCTCTTCGCCGCGCTGCCCGATGCGGGCAAGCGCGGCGGCGAGCTGTCGGTGATCAAGGGACAGGTGCCGCCGCTCACCGCGGACTTCCGGCAGTGCCGCTTCGCCGAGCGCTGCGATTTCGCGTTCGAGCGCTGCTTCCGCGAGGATCCGGGATGGACCAGGACCGGCCCCGGCCCGGATCACCCGCAGATCGTCCGCTGCCACCTGCGCGAGGAGAAAGGCCCGGCCGGAGCGATGGACGAGGCGCAGGCCATCGCGGCCGCGGCGCGCGAGGCGGCGACCGCGAAGCCGCTGCTCTCGGTGCGCGATCTCAAGGTGCACTTCCCGATCCGCAAAGGGGTCCTGCGCCGCACCGTCGGCTGGGTCAAGGCGGTCGACGGTGTCTCCCTCGAGATCGGCGCCGGACGCACGCACGCGCTCGTCGGCGAGTCGGGATCGGGCAAGACCACCGCGGGCAAGGCGATCCTGCAGCTGATCCCCGCGACCGCCGGCGAGGTCGTGTTCGACGGCGTCGAGCTGACGAAGCTCGCCCGCGGCGAGCTGCGCGCGCGCCGTGGCGATTTCCAGATCATCTTCCAGGATCCGTACTCGTCGCTGAATCCGCGGATGCGCATTGCCGACATCCTCTCGGAGGGCATGACGGCGCTCGGCGTCGAGTCCGGCGCCGCCGCGCGATCGAAGCGCGTGGACGAGCTGCTCGAGCAGGTCGGCCTTCCCCGGGATTCGCGCGAGCGCTACCCGCACGAGTTCTCGGGCGGCCAGCGCCAGCGCATCGCGATCGCGCGCGCGCTGGCGGTGCGCCCGCGGCTGATCGTCTGCGACGAGCCGACCAGCGCGCTCGACGTCTCGGTGCAGGCGCAGATCCTCAACCTGCTGAAGTCGCTGCAGCGCGACCTGGGCCTGTCGTACCTCTTCATCACGCACAACATCGCGGTGGTCGAGTACCTGGCGCACGAGGTGTCGGTGATGTACCTCGGCCGCATCGTCGAGCACGGTCCTGCGCGGCAGGTGCTGGAATCGCCCGCGCACCCCTATACGCAGGCGCTGCTCGCGGCGGTGCCGAGCGTCGCGGACGATGTAGAAAAGCGGGGGAAGCGGGACGCCTGAGACGCGCTCAGGCGGGCGAGGTGGCCTTGGCCTTGAGCTTGGCGACGGGCTTGACGTGCGTGGACGACATCCTCTTCGCCGGGCCGCGGTAGATGAAGATCCGCTGGCCCGCGGATAGCGCCGCGCCGAGCGCGTGGTTCCAGCGCTTGAGGTCGTCGACGGTGACGCGGTAGCGCCTCGCGATCCCGAACAGCGTCTCCCCGGGCTTCACGACGTGCACGAGCTTCTTGCCGCCGCGGCGCGGCGCGTCGGGCGTCGGCTGGAAGAACGCCGCGGGCAGCGGCTCGAGGTTGCCGATGTCGGCGCCCTTGATCGGCAGCATGATCTGCATTCCCGGCGTGACGCGCGTGCGCTTGCCGATGCCGTTCACGAGCTTCAGGCGCGCCAGCGTGATGCCGTGCCGCGCGGCGAGCTTCTCGAGCTTGTCGCCGTGCTTCAGGGTGTAGGTCTGCCAGGAGACGAGCGGGTCGGAATGGTTCTCGAGGTTCTCCTCGAAGACTTCGACGCGGTCCGCGGGGAGAACCAGCGTCAGGCGCTGCGAGCCCGCCATCACCGGCCGCTTGTACGCGGGGTTGAGCGCGATCAGCTCCTCGATCGGCATCTCGGCGAGCTGGGCCGCGACGCGGATGTCGATGTCCTTGTCGGTGTTGACGGTGACGAAGTAGGGCTCGTTCGGGATCGGGTCGAGGCTGAGGCCGTAGGCGGCCGGGTTCATCACGATATTCTTGAGCGCCTGCAGCTTGGGCACGTAGTACTTGGTCTCGCGCGGCATCGACAGGTGCAGGTAGTCGGTCGGCAGGCCTTTCTTCCTGTTCTTCGCGATCGCCCGCGCGACCGCGTTCTCGCCCCAGTTGTAGGAGGCGAGGGCGAGGTGCCAGTCGCCATAGGTGTCGTACAGGGACTGCAGGTAGTCGAGCGCGGCGGTGGTGGAGGCGAGGATGTCGCGCCGCTCGTCGAACCACCAGTTCTGCTTCAGCTTGTAGTTCTTGCCCGTCGACGGGATGAACTGCCACAGGCCCGAGGCGTGCGCGCGAGAGTAGGCCATCGGGTTGAACGCGCTCTCGACCATCGGCAGCAGCGCGAGCTCGGTCGGCATGCCGCGCTTCTCGATCTCCTCGACGATGTGATACATGTAGCGCCGGCTGCGCGCCACCATGCGCTCGAAGTACGCCTTCTGGCTCGCGTAATAGACCTGGCGGTTGCGCACCAGCGGGCTGTCGAGATTCGGCATGGAGAAGCCGCGGCGGATGCGATCCCACAGGTCGTCGGGCGACTGGGTGAGGTCGAGCGCACGCGGCAGCGTGATCGGATCGCGCACCTCGCGCCGCTGCAGCGACGCGTCGCGCGGCGACGACGGCATGTCGAGGATCGGCTTCGTCTTGGCCTCGAGCGGAGCGCTCGACCACAGGAAATCGGGGAGAGCGGCTGCGGACGACGCGGCTTCGGCGCGCGCGGCGGCAGGCGCCAGCGCGGCGAGCAGGGCCATCACAATCGGTATGCAGCGTCCCAAGAGGGCTCCGTCAGTCCTCGGTGGCAGCGCGCATGGTATCCAGCCTCTCGAGCCTGGTCAAGGAAGTTACTCAATAAAAAGGGGTTTTTAACCTTAGCCCGGCTCGGGGAAAACCTGAATGTCGTGCGCGTATCGAATCGACCGCCCGGTGGCAGCTTTGGTTCCTATCGGTGTATGGACATCGGCGTTTCGTCGGGCCCGGGAGACGCCTCTCTCGAGG
>DATDMW010000129.1:0-3747 GCA_036518595.1 Burkholderiales bacterium | reverse complement strand
CCAGGGCAGGCTCGCGCGCGAAGGCTTCGTCTCGGCGACGGCGCGCGAGCAGGCCGAGCTCGCGCTGCGCACCGCCGAGCGCACGCTCGAGGCGGCGAAGTTCGCCGAGGACGCCGCGGGGCACGAGGTCGAGCAGGCGCGCGCCGCGCTCGTGCGCTACCGCGCGGAGTCCGGGGCGCGCGTGCCGAGCGCCACGGCGTGGGAAATCAAGTCGCCCGCGACCGGCCGTGTCCTGAAAGTCGTCCAGGAAAGCGAGGGCGCCGTCGCGCTGGGCGCGCCGCTGCTCGAGATCGCCGACTCCCGCAGCCTCGAGGCGATCGTGGATGTCCTGTCCCAGGAGTCGGTTGCCATCCGGCCGGGCATGCCGGCGAGGATCGACGTCGGTCAGGGCGTGGCGCCGCTCGCCGGCCTGGTGCGCCTGGTGGAGCCGGCGGCGTTCACGAAGATCTCCGCGCTCGGCGTGGAGGAGCAGCGCGTCAACGTCGTGCTCGATTTCGCCGAGCCGCTCGATCGCGTACAGACGATAGGCGACGGCTTCCGGGTCGAGGCGCACATCGTCACGCATCGCGTCGACGACGCCGTCAGGGTGCCCGTCGGCGCGCTCTTCCGAGACGGCGACGGCTGGGCCGTGTTCGCCGTCGACGGAACGCGGGCGGTGAAGCGCCCGGTGAAGGCGCCGCGGCGCAACGGCCTCGAGGCGCAGATCGAAGCGGGTCTGAGCGCGGGCGACAAAGTGGTCGTCTATCCGCCCGACACGCTCAAGGACGGCGCGCGCATCCGTGAGCAGGAGAAGAAGGCGCGCTGATCAGCGCCGCCAGTTCGCGCGGAACAGGTTCTCCTGCCGGCTGTACTGGACCGCGAGGGCGCCCTTGCACGCGTCGTGCACGCGCTCGGCGATGTTGCGCGCGAGATGCGCGTCGGTGGTCTTCACCAGCACGCCGCCGTCGTCGTCGTCGATCGCGATGATGCGCTGCATCGGGTGCTCGATCTTCTCCGCCGCCTCGCAGTTCCTGACGAGGTTGAGGATCTCGCCGCGGTGCGCGGCGAAGTACTCGCCGGCGAGGCTGACGTAGCCCGCGGGAAAGCCGTCTCGCGTGCGCCGGCACGCGGGGCAGGCGTGCTCGTGCGCGTCCCGCGGCGCGGCGTTCCACGTCCAGCGGCCGTTCTGGAAGCTCGCGCCGCAGTGCGGGCAGCGCGTCGGGTCGGGGAGCTTCCCGCTCGCGCGGTAGGCGTCGTGTCTCGGATCGTCGAGCAGCTGCTCGCGGCGCTGCGGCCGGAATCCTGCGCGTCCGTTCTTCATGCGCCGTTCTCCTCGGGCGCGCGGCGGGGCGCGTGCTGCTTGACCTCGCCGCGCTTCAGGCGGATGTCGTCCTCGAGCTGGCGGCGCAGGGCGTGGTAGGCCTCGTGCAGCGCCAGCATGACGTCGCTGTCGTGCTTGCGCGTCGCCACGTACTCCTTGCCGGGCACGCGCGCGTCGATGCGTACCTGGAATGCGTGGCCCTGCCGGTCGTGCCGGCGCAGCGCCTCGACCGCGACGCGGCAGCCGACGATATGCGGATGGACGGTCTCGAGCCTCGCGATGTGCTCGCGGATGCGCGCTTCGAGCGCGAGCGAGGGCTCGAGGTGGCGCATCACGATCTGCAGCGGTTTCTCCACGGTCTCTTTCCGAAGCTGTTTTTCTCAGTCTGTCCGGTGCTCGAACTGCGCCTGCGCGCCCGGCGGCGCGGAAGGCGCGCGCACGTGCACCGTGATGAGGTAGGCCGTGTGCGGCTTCAGGCGCACGTAGTTGCCGTAGCTCGCCGGCCCGACCGCCATGGGCTCGAGCCGGGTCGACGTGCGCGTGATGCCGGGCTCCTCGATATCGACCGCGACGCTGGCGTCGCCGACGGGAGCGTGGGTCCTCGCATCGGCCAGCGAGACGTTGAGGTGGTAGTAGTCCTTGCCGCTCGGCACGCCGCCGTGCATCGAGCGCTCGACCGAGTCGCGCGGGAACGCAAGGAGCGAGCGCGCCGGCACGATGCCGAGGTCGACATCCAGGCTGCCGACGGTCTTGTGGTTCGGTCCCGGCGGCTGCGCGGGCGGCGCTCCGCTCTCGGCGGGCGCGGCGGCCGCGGCCGTGGGGTTGAACATGTAGAGGATCGCCGCACGGAACTCGGAGTCCGTGAGATCGGCGCGTCCGCCGCGCGCCGGCATGCCGCCGTGCCCGCGGATCGCGGCGCGCACGAGCGCGTCGAGCCCCTGCTTCATTCTCGGGATCCACGCGTCGCGGTCGCCGATCTTCGGCGCGCCGTTGACGCCGGTCCGGTGGCATTTCACGCACTGCTCCTCGACGATCTGCTTGCCGCTGCGCTCACCGTCCTGCGCGAGCGCGGCGCCGGCGAGGGCCGCCCATGCGGCCGCGACCGCTGCGGCGAAGAGCGCGCTTCGGTAAATCGGGATGTCTCTCATGGTGTCTTCCTTTCCCGTGTCCCTTAGCCTCCGCCGTTTCGAGCGCGTCGGGTTGACGTGAATCAAGAGCACGCGCGCTGGCGCGACTAGCCTGAATCGACACGGCAACCCCTCCGCTTTCGCCATGAACGATCCTGTCGCCTACTGGCACGCCGAGCACGGGTATTACACCCGGCTGCTCGACATCCTCGACCGCGAGGTCGCCGCCTTCCACGCCGGGAGGAAGCCCGACTACACGCTGATGCGCGACATCGTGCGCTACCTGCGCTACTTCCCCGACCGCTTCCACCATCCGCGCGAGGACGAGGCGTTCCGCCGCCTCGCGGCGCGCGATCCCGGCATGGCGCTGCCGCTGAGCCGCCTGCTGCAGGAGCACCGCGTCATCGGCGAGGCGGGCGACCAGCTGCTGTGGCGGCTCGAGCAAGTCGCCGAGGACGTCGTCGTCTCGCGCGCGATCGTCGAGTCCATGGCGGCGACCTACCTCGTCTACTACCGCCACCACATCGCGACCGAGGAGCGCGAAGTGCTGCCGCGCGCGGCCGCGCTGCTCGCCGCGGCCGACTGGTCGGCGATCGCCGCGGCCGCGCCCGAAGGCATCGACCCGCTGTTCGGCGGCGAGGACTGCGCGCCGCGCTACCGCGACCTGCGCCGGCGCATCGCGCAGGAGGCGGACGCGGCGGCCCGCGAAGCCGCGGCGAGCGAGCCGCTGCCGGGCCCGGTTTTTGATACAAATCAATAGCGGCGGTCCTGCCGCGCGTACGATCTCCTGCATCGTGATCGGCGTTGCCGCGACGGAGGAACGATGTTCAAGCACATACTGATACCGACTGACGGCTCGCCGACCTCGGCCAAGGCGGTGGAGGGCGGCATCGAGCTCGCCCGGCAGCTCGGCGCCCGCGTCACCGGCTTCCACGCTTGCGAGCCTGCGCTCGCGCGCGTCTACGGCGACGGCTACATGATCGGCCCGCGCGACGCGGCGGGCTCGGCGGAGCACGCCAACGAGGCGGGCGAAAGGGCGGTTGCGCAGATCGCGGCGGCGGCACAGGCCGCCGGGGTTCCGTTCGAGCGCCTGATGGTCGAGGCCGACTCGGCGTACCGCGGCATCATCGACGCCGCGACCAGCCGCGGCTGCGACGCGATCTTCATGGCCTCGCACGGGCGCTCGAACATCGCCGAGCTGGTGCTCGGCAGCGTCACGCACCAGGTGCTCTCGCACTCGAAGATCCCGGTGCTCGTCTACCGTTGACCGCCGTGCGAACGCCGGCGCCGCAGGCGGCGCCCGATCGCCTCGGCGAGATT
>DATDMW010000128.1:0-2098 GCA_036518595.1 Burkholderiales bacterium | reverse complement strand
ATAGTCGACCCACGCGCGCCATGCCGAGAGGTCCGTCGCGCCGAGCGCGAGATACAGCTTGCCGTTCCACGCCGAGAATTCGGCCAGGCTGCGCCCGGCGAGCTCGGCGCGCACGTCCAGTGCCGCGCCGAGACGGGCCGGCGGCCGCGCCGAAACACCCACCAGGTGCTCGTTGCCGCGGTTGCGCAGCCGCACGTCCACCTCGGTCAGCGTGAGCGGCGGCGCGTTGCGCTTCTCGTCGAGCCATTCGATCTGCGCGTTGCGCACGCTGATCTCGGCCTGGTCGAGCACCCAGTCGGCGAGGCGCGAATCGCCGCGCGCGGACGCCGCGAGCTTGATGCCCGCCACGTAGAGCTCGCCCGCGGCGTCGCGGCGCACGCTCAGGCGCGGGCTGTCGATGGCGAGCGAATGCAGGCGCAGGTCGCCGCGCGCGATCGAGCGCCACGAGACTACGTTGTCCACGACCGGAAGCACGAGCGCCTCCTGCCCCGCGCTGTCGTAGACTCGGACGTCGTACAGGCTGACCTGCGGCCGCAAGCCGAGCCAGCCCGCCTCGATCGCGCCGATCTTCACCGGCTGCCCGACGGCGCGCGTGACCGCGGCGACGATGTCGCCGCGATAGTGCTCGATATCGGGAAGCAGCCAGAAACGCAGCGCGAGGACGAGCCCCGCAAACGCGAAAAACATCAGCCAGGCGAGGACTTCGAGCGCCTGCAGGAGCCGCTTCATGGTGGAATTCACTCTTAGGCGCCCATTTTAGCGATAAATGCCGGAACCGATTAAAGAAATCAGCCTTTCACGCTATGCGCTGCAGCGCCTGCACGCGCATCCGGAATGGGCCGCCGAGCTCGCCGACCCGGCGCCGTTCGCGCGAGAGGAAATGAGCGCCGCGCTCGAGGCGGCGCGCGGCGCCGACGAAGCCGGCTTCAAGCGCGCGCTGCGCGAGCTGCGCCAGCGCGTCCTGCTGCGCGCGATGGCGCGCGACCTGTCCGGGCGCGCCGCGCTCGACGAGGTGTGCGCTGCGATGAGCGACCTCGCCGAGATCGAGATCGACGCGGCGCTCGCATGGCTCGGCGAGCCGGACCTCGTGGTGGTCGGCATGGGCAAGCTCGGCGGCCGCGAGCTCAACGTCTCCTCCGACGTCGACCTCGTGTTCCTCTTCCGCGGCTCGATGGACGAGCAGGAGCGCTACGAGCGCGCCGGGCGCAGGCTGATCCGCCTGCTCTCGGAGCCGACCGAAGACGGCTTCGCGTTCCGCGTCGACATGCGGCTGCGCCCCTACGGCGAATCCGGGCCGCTCGCGTGCAGCTTCGACGCGCTCGAGCTCTATTTCGTCGCGCAGGGCCGCGAGTGGGAGCGCGACGCCTGGATCAAGGCGCGCGCGCTGAGCGGCGCGCCCGAGGCGCAGCGCGAGCTCGAGAAGATCGTCCGGCCGTTCGTGTTCCGCAAGTACCTCGACTACGCGACGCTCGGCGCGATGCGCAACCTGCACGCGGAGGTACGCCGCGAAGTGGCGCGCCGCGAGCTCGCCGAGCACGTCAAGCTCGGGCCGGGCGGCATCCGCGAGATCGAGTTCATCGCGCAGGCGCTGCAGCTCGTGCGCGGCGGGCGCGACCCCGAGCTCATGGCGAGGCCCACGCTCCAGGTTCTGAAATTGCTATCCGGAAAAAAGCTGCTTCCCGCGCGGGCGGCGGACGAGCTCTCCGAGGCCTATGTGTTCCTGCGCAAGGTCGAGCACCGCCTGCAATACCTCGACGACGCGCAGCGCCACGACCTGCCGCGCGACGTGGAAGACCAGGGCCGCATCGCGCGGATGAGCGGCTTCGCGTCGTGGGACGAGTTCGCGCGCCGCCTCGCGGAGGCGCGCACGCGCGTCTCGAGCCACTTCGAGGACGTGCTCGCGGATCCCGCGTCGGATCAGGCGTACGTCCCGTGGCCGGACCATCCGCGCCTTGCGGCGTTCCGCGCGAGCCAGCGCTATGCCACGCTGCCCGCCGAATCGAAGCGCCGGGTCGACGCGCTCGTTCCGGCGCTGGCGAAAGCCTGCGGCTCGGAGGCCACGCTCGCGCGCGCGCTCTTCGGCGAGGCGGTGCGCGAA
>DATDMW010000127.1:0-13808 GCA_036518595.1 Burkholderiales bacterium | reverse complement strand
CCCGGAGACGGTGTTCAAGGTCCTCAAGGGCCGCCGCCCGTTCGTGATCAACCGGCTACCCTGCTCGGTGCACCTCGATCTCATGCAGAAGCAGGGCTTTCGCTTCACGTGCCAGCTCAAGCGGTACGAGAACGGGCTGCGGCGCTCGCAGCTGGCCGCGCGCTGGCGCACCCTCTCCGACGACGACCTCAACTGCGCGGAGCTGTTCGTCCAGGCGACCAAGTAGCTTGAGCCGAAGGGACCAAGCGTCGCGGGCGTTTGCAGGTTCCGGATGGCACGTGCTTCCTTCAGGCTGCTGCCAAAGGAAGGAGCGGCCATGACAGTGATGAACCTCAACGTGAGCCCCGTCGTGAAAGGCGCGCTGACTTTCATCCCGGGATTTGCCTCGCTGCTTCCCGAGCGCGCCGGGGAAACCGACTCCGCGAGGTACTGCTACGGTGCCTGGCTCAAGCACCTGGTGATGCTTCACCAGAGCGGAGCGCGGACCCCGCTCACGACGCTCGTCGAGCTCGGGCCCGGGCGCTCCCTCGGCACGGGTCTCGCCGCGATGCTGTGCGGGGTGAACCACTACTACGCGCTCGACGTCGTCCAGCACGCGAGCATCGAGACCAACCTGCGCATCTTCGACGAGCTGGTCGAGATGTTCCAGAAGCGCGCCCCGCGGCCGGCGAAGAGCTGGCCCGATTACGACGCGCACCTCGACGCGCGCCTCTTTCCGGTCCACATCCTCACCGACGAGGTGCTCAAGCGCGCGCTGACCCCGCAGCGGATCGCCAATATCCGCAATGCCATCGTCCAGGGCAGGTCCTCGGGACCGCAGGTCACGATCCAGTACATCGCGCCGTGGGCCGACGAGAGCGTCATCGCCCCCGGGACGGTCGACCTCGTCCTGTCGCACGCCGTCCTCGCGCGCGTCGCCGATCCCGCGGCCGCCTACCGGGCGTGCTACCGGTGGCTCAAGCCGGGCGGCGCCATGAGCCACCAGATCGGATTCGCCTTTCCCGCCTTCACCGGCCCCTGGAACGGCTACTGGGCGTGTCCCGAGCCCCTGTGGAGGATCTTCAAGGGGCGGCGGCCGTTCGTGATGAACCGCCTGCCCTGCTCGGCCCATCTGTCGCTCATGGAGGCGCAGGGCTTCCGCTTCGCGTGCAAGCTCAAGCAGTACCGCGACGGCGTCCCACGCTCGCAGCTCGCCGCGCAGTGGCGTACGCTGTCGGACGACGATCTGCGCTGCTCGGGCCTGTTCGTCCAGGCGACGAAGTAACCGTACGCCGTACGCGCCCGTCCCGAGCTCGCCGGCGGGCTATTCGCCTTTCTGCACGGCCTCGCCGCCCAGGAACAGCGCCGAGAACAGCTTCGACCACTGCCCATCCTCGTCGAGCGTGAGCAGCGGGTCGATGACCTGGTAGGGAAACTTGTTCAGCGGCGAGTCGACCCTGGCGCTCGTCGGCACGCGGTTCACTTTCCGGTAGATCTCCTGGCCCTCGCGCGAGAGGATGAAGTCGGCGAACAGCAGCGCCGCGTGCGGATGCGGCGCGTGCTTCGCCACGCCGACCGCGGCCGCCTGCCCGAACGCGGGCTGCAGAGGACGCCAGTCGATCGGCGCGCCCTTCTTCTTCAGCGTCTCGATATTGTTGTTGTAGGCGGTGAGGAAGAACGGCACCTCGCCCGAGGCGACGAGCTGCGCAGTGAGGATATGGCCGCTGCGGATCTGCGGCTTCTGCGCCGCCAGGCGCTTGAAGTAGGCGAGGCCCTTCGCCTCGCCCATCGCGAGCGTCACCGCGGCGAACCACGACACGTCGGTGCCCTCGATCGTGATCCGCCCCGCCCAGCGCGGGTCGAGCAGGTCCTCGTACGTCTTCGGCACTTCCGACGGCTTCACCAGGTTCGTGTTCCAGCCCATGACGAAGAACACGAGCCGGTCGGCGACGTACTGGCGGTTCCCCGGAAAGACGGCCCCGGGCACCAGCTGCGCGAGCGACGGGCTGTCGAAGTCCTCGAGGACGCCCTCGCGGCGCAGCGCCTCCATGTGCGGCGCACTGCTCTCGATGACATCGGCCTCATAGCGCTTCGCGCGCGTCTCGGCGACGGCGCGCTGCACGATCTTCTCCGAGGACGTGCGCCAGTGCACCAGGCGCACGCCGTACCTGCGCTCGAAGGCGTCGGCGAAGGCCTTGCCGTCGCTCACGGTCATCGTGCTGTAGAGCGTGAGCGTGCCTTCCTTCTTCGCGCCGGCGATCAGCCGCTGCTCGCGGTCGGCCCCGCGGTCGAGGTAGAGCTCGCGGTTGGGCGCGTCCTGCGCGAGCGCCGGGCCGGCGAGGGCGAGAAGAACGAGAAGCAGGCGTTGCGCGCGCATGTCGGGAACATTTTGCGGTAAGGCGGTGTACATTTGTCAAACCCGAACGACCCCCGTTCCGCGCTGCGGAACGCACCGAAGGAAAGAGGCGCCATGAGCGAGAGCGACCATCCCGTCCGCATCCGCAAGATCGGCCACGTCGGCCTGTACTGCCGCGATCTGCCGAAGATGGTCGACTTCTACACCCGCGTTCTCGGCTTCCAGGTCTCCGACGTGAACGAGAAGGGGATGACGTTCCTGCGCTTCGGCGCCGATCACCACAGCTTCGTGCTGGCGAAGATGCCCGAGGAGGACCAGAAGAAGGGGGCCGGCGCGACGGTGATCCAGCAGATCGCCATGGAGGTTGCCAGCCTCGAGGCGCTCAAGCGCATCCGCCGGCACCTCGCCGCCCAGGGCGTGGCGCTCAAGGGCAAGATCAAGCACGAGGGACCGGGCAGCGACTACACCTTCGATTTCGACGACCCCGAGGGCAACCGGCTGCAGTTCTTCAGCGACATGGACCGCATCGGCTGGGACGGCAGGAGCCGCCCGAAGGAGCAGTGGAAGCGCTTCGAGGTGGAAGACTAGTTCAATTCCTGCCGCATCCGCGGCTCGCGCGACTCGGGACCCGCCGAAACGACCATGTCGCGCCCCGCGTACTTCGCGTCGTAGAGCGCCTGGTCGGCGGCGCGGATCAGCGCCTCGGGGGTGGAGGCATGGTCGGGGAAGGCCGCGACGCCGAGCGACACGGTGATGCCGTCGAGCGTCTGGTCCTCGTGCTTGAGCGTCATGTCGTGCACGGCCTTGCGGATGTCCTCGGCGCGCTGCGTCGCGATCGGCATCGCGACCTCGGGCAGGAGCAGCGCGAACTCCTCGCCGCCGACGCGGCAGGCGATGTCGGACTCGCGCACGTAGCCCTGCAGGAGCAGGCCGATGCGCCTCAGGACCATGTCGCCCGCCCCGTGCCCCAGGCTGTCGTTGATGCGCTTGAAGTGGTCGATGTCGAGCGTGATGATCGACAGCGCGTGCTTCTTGCGGTCGGCGCGCGCGAGCTCGCGCATCAGGAATTCCTCGAGGAAGCGCCGGTTGTACAGGCCGGTCAGCGGGTCGCGGATCGACTGCTCGTGCAGCGTCTCCCGGAGCTTCAGGTTGGCGAGCGCGAGGCCGATCTCCTCGGCCGCCGCGACCGCGAGGTTGAGGGCCGCGTCGAGCCAGGCCGACGCGTCGGCGAACGCGAGCTCATCCTTCTGGCGGGCGAGGTGCAGCATGCCGATCGTCTCGCCCTGCGCGAACAGCGGCACGCACAGGTAGGGCGCGGGCGGCTTGGGGCCGGGCGCGACGTGGCCGCAGAGCAGCGCCGCGCCGCCGCCTTCCCTCACCCAGTGCGGCTGCGCGCGGCGCAGCGCCCAGCAGTCCTGCATGGTGAAGGTCTGCTCGGAGGAGCGGTTGTCGCGCCACGCCGAGACCACCTCCAGGTACTTCGCCGGCGGATGCGCCAGGTAGAGCTTGCCCGTCGTGCCGGGGAAGAGCTCGTGCCCGAAGGCCTCGAGCGCCGCGTAGGCGTCGTTCGGCGCGAGGCTCGCCTTGAGGTAGGACGAGAGCTTGCGCAGCGTCTCGTGCCGGTGACGGTAGGCCTCGAGCTCGCGGATGCGCGCGATCAGCCGGTCGTTGCCCACGAGCGCGCCGTTGTCGGCGTGCGGATCGCCGGGCACGGTCTTGGGCTTGTCGATGTCGGGCATCTTCTTCGCTTGGCGAGAAAATATGACCCTAAGGTTCTCGCCCATCGCTCGTTGCTTGGAGCGTGCTCTGCTCCAGCAATGCTCCGAACTCGTGAGAAGGGAGGGGCCTGCTGAAATAGAAGCCTTGGGCCTGGTCGCACCGGTGCTGCTGCAGGAAAGCGATATGCTTTTCCGTCTCCACGCCTTCGGCCGTCACTTTGAGATTGAGTTCCAGGGCGAGCGCGATGATCGCCTTGGCGATGGTCGCGTCGTTCGGATCGACCATGACGTCGCGCACGAAGGACTGGTCGATCTTCAGCTCGTCGATCGGGAAGCGCTTCAGGTACGAGAGGCTCGAGTACCCCGTGCCGAAGTCGTCGATCGAGAGGTTCACCCCCATCTTCTTCAGGTTCTCGAGGATCGGGACGCCGGCCGCGGTGTCGTGCATGACCAGGCCCTCGGTCAGCTCCAGGCCCAGGTAGCGCGACGGCAGTCCGGTCTCGCGCAGCACCCGCGAGATCGACTCGGCGAAGCCCTTCTGGCGGAACTGGCGCGCCGACAGGTTCACCGAGACCACGATCTTCGGCAGCCGCGCGTCCTGCCAGGCCTTGTTCTGCGCGCACGCCGTGCGCAGCACCCACTCGCCGATCGCGTCGATCAGGCCGGTCTCCTCCGCGAGCGGGATGAACCGTTCGGGGGGTACGGTCCCGAGCTTCGGATGGCGCCAGCGGATCAGCGCCTCTGCGCCGAAGATGCGGCCCGTCGTCAGGTTGATCTGCGGCTGGTAGCGAAGGATCAATTCGTTCCGCTCGATCGCCCGGCGCAGGCTGGTTTCCATCCCGAGGCGCTCGGAGACCCGCGTGTTGATGTCCTTGCCGTAGAACTGGAAGGTGTTGCGGCCGAGCTCCTTCGCCCGGTACATGGCCGCGTCGGCGTTCTTGAGCAGCGTCTCGCCGTCGGCGCCGTCCTGCGGGTAGAAGCTCGCGCCGAGGCTGCACGTGATCGAGAGCTCCTGGCCGTCGATCACGAGCGGCTGCGCGATCGCGGTCAGGATGCGCTGGATGATCTGGCCCGCCTGCTCCTCGCTCGACTGGTCCGGCAGGACCACGACGAACTCGTCCCCGCCGTGGCGCGCGATGGTGTCGACGTCGCGCACGCAGGAGCCGAGGCGCTCGGTCACGGTCTTGAGCAGCAGGTCGCCGGCGCGATGCCCGAGGGAGTCGTTCACGTACTTGAAGTTGTCGACGTCCACGAAGATGACGGCGACCTGGCGTCCCTGCCGTCCCGCGAGCGCGATCGCCTGCGCGAGGCGGTCGTGCAGCAGGTTGCGGTTCGCGCTCTTGGTGAGGACGTCGTACGAGGCGAGGTAGTGCAGCTGCTCCTCTTTCTCGATGTACGCGAGCGCGAAGGCGATGCTGTCGGCGAGCTGGCCGGCGAGCGCGAGCTCGCCGGCGTCGAAGGCGTCGCGCTCGCCGGCATAGAGCAGCAGCGCCCCGGCGACGCGTCCGTCGACGCGCAGCGGCAGCGACGCGAGCGAGCGGGCGCCGCGGGCGAGGGCGGCCTTGCGGAAGGGAATGCCGCGCTCCTCGGCGGCGAGGTCCTGCGCGACGTGGGGCCGGCCCTGGCGCAGCACCCGGCGCATGCCGCGCTCGGCGTCCGGGGCGAGCGGCGCGAGCGCGCTCGTGCGCGCCGCCCCGTTGAAGCCGGCGTGCGCCGCCGCCTTCAACGCGCCGTTCGCGCCCTCCGGTAGACCGATCCATGCCATGCGGTAGGCCCCTCGCGAGACTGCGATGTTGCACGCTTCCTCGAACAGCGCATGACGATCGCGGATGCGTATCGCTGCGGAATTGATGGCGCTCATCACCGCGTTGGCGCGGGCCAGGCGCGCGATCTTCCCTTTTGTTGTTCTCGTTTTTCGCTCCGCCATGCTCAATGATCGGGAATATCGATCCGTCACCTCGTGCAGTGCCGGCCGCTGCAGGACGCGGCGCGGGATTGCGACAATGACAATGGAATGAAACCGGGGAAGCTGAGGTCTGGGATCGATCGGGAGCCGGCGGCAGGAGGGCTTGCAGACATCAATGCGCACGCGACTACGTGTTCACACATCAAGCTCCCCCCGCACGTTACCGCATCCCGCGATCCGTGTGGCCGCCGCCGAGATCGTTGCTTCGGCCGCGTCCTTCGTGAAGCGAAGTGTAATGTAAAACCGGACACAGCACACCAGCCGCGCCGGACCTTTTCATTCGCTCGCCGCGGGTCTATCTTTCAGATGAAGCAAACTTCGAAGATGGCGCGAGACTTGCATCGTCCGGTCCGAATCCGCTGCCCGAAATGCGGCTATCGTCCGCGTCCGGAGGATCGCTGGTCCTGCGTGCCGAGCTGCGGCACCGTGTGGCACACCTTCTGGACCGCGGGCGTCTGTCCTGGCTGCCGCTGGCGCTGGGAGAAGACGCAATGCCCCGCGTGCGGCGAGCTTGCACCGCACAAGAGCTGGTACCGCGACCCCGAGGACCGGCCCGCCGAGCGCGATTCCGAGAAGGCGCGGCTGCCGGGCTAGCCGCGGAATGCTTAACGGCGCCCGCGGCTCTTCCCGCGCGACGATTTCCTGCGCGGCACCTTCGCGCCCGCGCGCCGCGCCTCGGAGAGGCCGATCGCGATCGCCTGCTTGCGGCTCTTCACCTTCTTGCCCGAGCGTCCGCTTTTCAGCGTGCCGCGCTTGCGCTCGTGCATCGCGCGGCGCACCTTGCTCTGCGCCTTCTTGCCGTACCTGGCCATGTCGTGTCACCGGATGATATTGACGCGCCCAGCCTAAGCCGTTGGCGCGACAGACGGATTTCAGCCGGGGCCCGTGCGCATGCGCCGGTCGGGGCGCGGGCGACGTCCGGAGCTACTTCCGGAAGCGCCCCAGCACCTCGGCGAGCTGCGGCTCGTTCGCCTCGTCGATGTCCTTGCCCTGGACGTGCACGACGGCGCCGTCGTCGCGCACGACCTCGTACGAGGCGGCCGACGCCCAGTCGCCGCCGACGGGCTTGATGCTCTTCAGCCGCGCGGGGTTCTGGCCGAGGTCCTGGTAGAGCTGGCCGATCAGCTTGCGCACGCTTTGCTCGGTTCTCATGGCTCCCTCCTCTGTCGCGATCGTATCTCTTAAGCGCCCTTCAGTGCGGCGAACAGCTTCCCGCGCAGGAAAGCCGACACGGTCCGCGCCAGCACCAGCGCGACGAACGCCACGGCGAGCGCGAGCGTCACGCCCGCGACGCCGCGCCACAGCGCGCTCGGCTGCAGGCGCGCGTGCTCGGCTGCCGCGGTCGCGAGCGCGTCGAGCGGGAAGGTGAACGCCCACCACGACGCGGCGAACGGCCACTCGAGGAAGCGGCGCGAGGCGATGAGCAGCGCGGGCGTCAGCGCGAGGGCCAGGTAGAACAGCCCGTTCAGGAACAGGCTGGTCGAGCCCGAGAGCGCGACGCCGTTGGCGTAGATCAGCGACGGCGGCACGAGGAAGATGAACCACGTCGGCCGGAGCGCCGGCGGCAGCGGCGCGAGCGCCACGGTGCGGTAGAAAAGCAGCGACACGATGATCGGCGCGATCATCGCCGAGAGCCCGAAGCAGAACTCGGAGGCGCCGCCGAGCCCGAGCGCGAGCGCGGGCCCGGGGACCACGATCCCGCCCACCATCACGATCAGCCAGCCGCCGTTCACCTCGGCGATCGGGATGCCGCCGCCGACGAAGAGGCGCATCGCCCAGACCTGGAAGGCGAGGAGCATGACGGCGGAGATCCACCACAGCGCCGCGCCGCCCGCGTGCCAGTACGGCGCGAGGCCGCCCGCGACCAGCGCCATCCCGACGGGCAGCGCGCCGCAGAAGCCGAGGTGCGACGGGTGCAGGAACTCCTCGCGCACCGCCCCCGGGTGCCGCACGAGCTTCGCGAGATAGGCCGGGAGCAGCAGCGCGAGCATCGCGACGCCGAGCGCGACCCAGATTTCGCCGAAGAAGGCCGGGACCGGGAGCACCTCGCGCGCGGCGCGGCACGCGAGGCCGAGGCCCGCGAGGCCCATGACGGCCCCGTACATGCCGATCGGGAGGTTGCGGACGGACTGGCGCGCCACGGTTGCGGCTCAGGCTCCCAGGTAGTAGCTCTTCACGAGCGGGTTCTGCTCGAGCTCGGCCACGGTCTTTCCCTCGAACACGATCTCGCCGTGGACGATGATGTAGCCGCGGTTGGCGATGCGGATCGCCTGGTGGAAGTTCTGCTCGGCCATCAGCACCGTGAGGCCGTAGCGGTCCTTCAGCTCGCCGATCTTGGTGATCGTGGCGGAGACGAGGATGGGCGCGAGGCCGACCGAGGGCTCGTCGACCAGCAGCAGCCGCGGCGACGACATCAGCGCGCGCGCGATCGCCAGCATCTGCTGCTGCCCGCCCGACATCGAGCCCGCGAGCTGGCGGCGGCGCTCGGCGAGCACGGGGAAGAGCTCGAACGCGAAGGCGAGGTTCTTGCCGATGTCCTTGCGCGCGGCCGGGCGGAAGGCGCCGAGCAGCAGGTTTTCCTCGACCGTGAGGCGCGGGAAGAGGCGCCTGCCCTCGGGCACCATCGCGATGCCGAGGTCGACGATGCGCTCGGTCGACAGGCGCGTGAGATCGTGGCGCTCGCCGTCGAGCTCGAGCGCGATCGCGCCGCGCGTCGGGCGCACCATGCCCATCACGCACTTCATCAGGGTGCTCTTGCCGTTGCCATTGGTGCCGAGCAGGGCCACGGTCTCGCCCTGGCCGATGTCGAGCGACACGCCGTGCAGCGCGCGCACCGCGCCGTAGCCGGCCTCGACGTCACGGATCTCGAGCTTAAGCACCGAGATACGCCCTCTGCACGCCGCCGTCCTTGACCACGGACTCGGGCGTCCCCTCGCAGATGATGCGGCCCGCGTCGAGGCAGATCACGCGCTGCGAGAAGCGCATCACCGCCTGCATGATGTGCTCGATCATGACGATGGTGATGCCGGTCTCGTTCAGCTTGAACAGGATCCGCAGCACCTCGTCGACCTCGTTGCCCGAGAGGCCCGCCATCGCCTCGTCGGAGATGAGGAGCTTGGGGCGCGCGGCCATCGCGCGCGCGAGCTCGAGCTTGCGGAGCTCGACCTGCGAAAGGCGGCTCGAGGGCGTGTCGGCCTTGTCGGCGAGGCCCATGCCGCGCAGGATCTCCATCGCCTCGGCGCGGGTGTCGGCCTGGTGCAGCGAATGCCGGTGCACGACGAACTCGAGCGGCACGACCAGGTTCTCGAGCACGGTCATGCTGCGGAACGGCCGCGGGATCTGGAAGCTGCGCGCGATGCCGCGGCGCGTGCGCTGGTACGCGGGCAGCCTCGACACCTCCTCGCCGGCGAAGGTGATCGAGCCGCGGTCGTTGCGCAGCGCGCCCGAGACGCAGTTGATGAGCGTGGTCTTGCCCGACCCGTTGGGGCCAATCAGCCCGAAGCGCTCGCCCTCGGCGATCTCGACGCTGACCTCGGTGAGCGCGGCGAAGCCGCCGAAGCTCTTCGACACCTTGTCGATCGCGAGCAGCGGCGCGCTCATCGGCCGATCCTGCGCCAGAGCTTCAGAGCCAGCCCGGTGATGCCCTCGGGCGCGCCGACCACGAACACCACGAGCAGCACGCCGACGACCATCACGTTGTACTCGGAGGAGATGTTCACCTGCACCAGCTGCTGCACGGTCCCGAGCAGGACCGCGCCGATCACCGGCCCGATCCAGTGAGCGGTGCCGCCGATGATCGGCATCGCGAGCGCCGACACCGAATAGTTGAGGTCGAAGGCCGACGCCGGCTCGACGAAGCTCTGGTACATGGCGAGCGGCGCGCCGGCGGCGCTCATCAGCGCCCCGGACACGGAGCAGGCGATCAGCTTCAGCTTGAGCGTCGGCACGCCGGTGCACTCGGCGGCTTCCTCGTTGTCGCGGATCGCGCGCAGGCCGCGCCCGAGCCACGACGTCTCGACGTAGCGCGCGATCGCGACCGCCGCCACGGCGAGCGCGACCGCGATGACGAAGAGCATCTTGACGTAGTTGTCGAAGGGCGCAAGCGGCTCCGGCTTCAGGATCTGCACGCCGGTCGCGCCGCCGAGGTAGCGCCAGTTGATCACGACCGTCTGCAGGATGATCGCGACCGCGACCGTCGCGATCGAGAAGAAGATGCCGCGCAGCCGCAGCGTGAGCAGCCCGGTGCCGAGGCCGAGCGCGCCCCCCACCAGCGCCGCGGCGGCGATCTGCACCGGCAGCGACGCCTCGAGCGACTTGATGAGCAGCACGGCGGTATAGGCGCCGACGCCGAAGAAGGCGCCGGTGCCGAAGTTCACGTAGCCGCAGTAGCCGCCGAGGATGTTCCACGCCGTGGCGAGGATCACGAACTGCAGCACGACGTAGCCGGCGAAGAAGTAGTACTCGTTGCGCAGCGTGAGCGCCGCGGTCGCGGCGAGCGCGAGGGCGGCGGCGGCGGCGATCCAGAACCCGTAGTGCCGGCGAACCGTCATTCTCCGCTCATCTTCCGCTCATCTTCCAAAGAGCCCTTGCGGCCGCACGCCGAGCACCAGCAGCAGCAGCCCGAACGACACCGCCGGCGCCCACGACGCGCCGAGCAGCGTGAGCACGATCGACTCCGAGATGCCGAGGATCAGCCCGGCGACGAGCGTCCCCGACATGCTCCCGAGCCCGGCGAGCACGACCACGCAGAACGTCCGCCCGATGTAGACGCGGTCCATGCTCGGCTCGACCGGCCCGACAATGATGAGCAGCGCCCCCCCCACAGCCGCCACCGCGGTCGCGATGCCGAAGGCCCACTGCTTGACGCGCACCGGGTTCGCCCCCATCAGCCGCAGCGCGGGCTCGTCCTGCGCCACCGCCTTGATCGCGCGGCCCATGAACGTGCGCGACAGGTACAGCCCGAGCAGCACCGTGAGCGCGAGCGCGGTGCCGAACGCCACCAGCATGCGCATCGGCACGCGCAGCTCCTCGCCGAGCTCGAGGCTCTTGCCGATGTAGGGCGCGTCGACCAGGCGCTGGTCGACCCCGAAGCCGATGATCAGCCCGACTTCGATGATGAAGGCGACGCCGAAGAAGAAGGCGAGCCCGCGCACGCCGGTGTCGGTGCCGCGCTTCTCGAAGGTCTCGTAGTAGAAGCGGTAGACCGCGACGCCGATCAGGAAGAACACCGGCGTGAGCGCGAGGCCCGACAGGAGCGGGTCCCAGCCGTAGCGGCCGGCGACGAGCCAGGTGCCGTACGAGCCAAGGACGACGAACGCAGGATGTGCAATGTGAGGGACGTCGAGCAGCCCGAAGGCGACCGACAGGCCGATGCTGACCGCGGCGTAGAAGCAGCCGAGCAGGACGCCTTGCACCAGCGCGTCGCCGAGCAGGTCGAGCGAGAACAGAAGCCCTCCGCGTAGGTCCGAAATGCAAGACGGCGCGGTGAGCGCCGCGCCGTCCTGACCGGGTCCCCGGCTACTTCGCCTTGCGCGCCTGGTCGTACGGCACGATCGCGTCGCCCTGCTTGAACTGCGGCGGGTACACGATGACCTGCTTGCCCTTCTGCAGGAACTGGTTGACGTCCTTGTCCTTCAGATCGCGGAACTGCACCATCGGCACCGAGGGCTTCGCGCGCTCGCCGTCGGGTCCCCAGCTGATCGGGCCGACGATGGTCTTGAACTCGTGCGAGCGCAGGTACTTCGCGAGCGTCTTCGAGTCGAGGCTCTTGGTCGCGGTGACCGCCTGCTCGAGGATCTGGCCGATCGCATAGTTGAACGGCGGCAGGTAGAAGCCGAGCGGATCGACCTTCGCCTCGGCCGCCTTGACGTGGTAGCGCTGGAAGAAGTCGTCGATGCCGGGATACTCCATTCCGGGCGCATACGAGGTGTAGTTGACGATGCCGTTCAGCTGGCTGCCCATGTTCTCCATGATCGGCGTGAACTGCAGGCCGACCATGCCGCCGCCGATCAGCTTCACCGACGGCCCGACGCCGATCTCGTTGATCGCGCGCACCAGCGCGACCGAGTCGTTCGGGTACGAGCAGATGAACACCATGTCGGGCTTGGCGTTGCGCACCGCGCGGATCATCGAGGAGAAGTCGACCGTGCTCGGCGGATAGTTCTGCTCGTAGACGGTCTTCAGCCCGCTCTTCTTGGCCACCGCCTTGGCGCCGTTCGCGAGGTTCTGAGCGAACTCCTGGTCCGCGGCGATGAAGGCGATCGTCTTCGCCCCCGCCTTCTGGCCGACCTGCAGGAAGCCCTCGGTCCAGCTGGTCGCATCGCCCCAGGGCGCGTTGTTGAACCACATGTCGTGCTTGACCGTGTGGTTCACCTGGAAGGAGAAGTTGCCCATCAACAGGAGGCCGCGCTGCTTGACGAGCGGCATGATGGGCGCGGTGGGCACCGTCCCGTAGGGCGCGACCAGCAGGTCGACCTTGTCGACGTCGAGCAGCTTGGTGTAGATGCCCGGCGTGGTCGCGGGGTTCGACTGGTCGTCGTAGGCGATCAGCTCGACCTTGCGCCCGAGCAGGCCGCCCCTCTTGTTGACGTCCTCGACCCACATCTGCAGGCCGAGCAGCGCGGCCTTGCCGCCGCCGCCGAGCGTGCCGGTCTGCGAGATGCCGATGCCGACCTTGATCGGCTGCTGCGCGAGCGCAGCGGACCCGAGGGCCGCGGCGATCGACAGGACGCCCAGCAAGCGTCCCGTGAAGCGAATGAGTTCTTTCATGACCTCCTCCTTAGAGCTCTGTCCGAACCGGATTGGTAAACGCGAGATAGCCGCCGGATTATGGAAGCAGGGCGGTATTTGTCAAGCGGGGAGGCCAGTCAACCCAAAAAACGGATCCCTCGCTGGAGCTTGTCCTGAGCGAGTCGAAGGACTCAGGACAGGTCAATCTCGATATCGCGCAGCACCTCGTCGTCGGCACGGGCGATCTCGTTCTCGACCAGCGCGCCGCACCCGGGGCAGAAGAACTGGCGGAACACCGGGCGGTCGTCGATGTAGCGCCTCCAGTCGCCGATGTTCGGGTTGGCGGCCGAGATGTCGGCCTCGCGGCGCACGCAGGCGTCCTTGTAGTTGCCGCGCACCGGTCCGAGGTCGGCCGCGCATTTCGCGCACGCCGTGTGCAGGCCGTCGTCCTCGCGGCGCGCCTCGAGATTGTCGGTCAGGCGCGCGACGACCTTGCCCGCGAGCTTCGGCACGCGCGCGTCCTTGCGGCGGTTGGCCGAGCGGCGCTCGGCGCGCAGGCGCCGTGTGGCTTCCACGTCCAGCCGCTCGCCTTCGATCGCGACGCCGTAGATGTCGCGCGCCGCCTGGACCGACACCGAGCGGTGCTCGACCACGTCCTCGCGCACGCGCTCGGGGTCGCGCTCGAGCGGATCGCCGAAGCCGCCCGCGGCCGACCAGATCACCGCGTAGACGTCGGCGGGCTTCTGCTCGAAATTTTCCTGGCGCAGCTGCAGCGTGACGTTCTCGCCCTTCACCTCGGCGATGTCGCCGGGGATCGAGCGGCCCTTCAGCCGCTCGAGCACGTCGCTCCCGCGCTTGAACTTGTATACGTTTACGGAGCCGGGGTAGCCGCCCATCATCCCGGGCGAGGTCGGCACCGCGTTGCCCGAGGACAGCGTGTCCTGCACGATGGTGTCGGTGCCGTGCGGCACGAAGCAGGACTCGGCCGACAGTCCGCCGCGCCAGCGCCCGGCGCCGCCCGAATCCACCACTTCCTTCCGGTACAGGAACAGCAGCGGGA
>DATDMW010000126.1:0-3545 GCA_036518595.1 Burkholderiales bacterium | reverse complement strand
GATGTTCGCGATGAAGTTCGCGATCAGCTTGCCGTCCGCGTCCACGCGCCCGGTGGTCGTATCCCAGGTATAGGCGAGACCGGTCGCTCCGCCGCCGTTGACCTGGTAGCCGCCCGAACCCGGCGCGTTGATGATGTTGTCCATCGCCTGCGTGCCGTCGTGGCATGAAAGGCAGGCGAGCGATACGGAGCCGACGCTGCTGTTGTTGACGCCGTCCGTCGCGAACGCGCCGTCGATCGTCGTCGAGCCCAGCGAGTCGTACGTCTTGTAGGTGTTGCCCGAGAGCGACGAGAGGCTCTTGTTCCAGAGCGGCGCCGGCGCCGTCGTGTCCGCGCCGTGCGGCGTATGGCAGAACACGCAGATCTCGTCCGTGCCCGCCGTCACGCGGTTCTGGCCCGCGACCGCGGTGCTCGACAGATTGTGCTTGGTGTTTGCGATGCTGCCCGACGTCTGCGCCGCCGCATACTGCGTCGCCGTCGCCACGAACAGCGCGACGCCCGCCGCGGCGATCCAGCCGCCCCAGCGATCGAGTCCCCGGATAAATCCCTGCTTCAGCCCTTGCATGTTCGCCTCCTTTTGCGGGCCGGCCGCATTCTTCGTCATGGCGGTCGTTGCCCGAAATTGTTGCAGCGGCGGTCATGGGGGGATTGATGCAGGTCAAAGCGCGCCTACTTCGCCGGGGACTTCGTTCCGGGACGCCGGCCGAGCCAGCCGGAATCCGCCGACAATGCGTAGGGGCGGAAGACGTCGACCTTGCGGAACCACTGGTCGACGACGTAGACGCGGCCGTCCTCGTCGACGTACACGCCCGAGGGCAGCATGAAGCGCGCGGGTCCGTCGCGCTCCGAGCGCGTCCCCACGTACATGAGCAGATCTCCCTCGGGGCCGAAGATCTGGAAGTTGCCGAACGCGGTGTCGATCACGTAGACGTTTCCGTCCGCGTCCGCGGCGATCTCCTTCGGCCGCGCGAACTGGCCCATCTGGCGGCCGACCGAGCCGAAGCTCCTCACGAACCGGCCGTCGCGCTCGAACACCTGCACGCGGAAATTGCCGCCGTCGACGACGTAGAGGCGCCCCTCCCTGCCGATCGCGACGTCGCGCGGCAGGTTGAACTCGCCCGCGCCCGAGCCGCGCTTGCCGATGTCGAAGAGATGCTCGCCCGTCTTCGCGTCGAAGACGCGCACGCGGTGCAGCTCCGAGGAGACGCCGCCGATGTCGACCGCGTAGACGCGCTCGCCCGAGCGCTCGACGGTGACGCTCGCGAGCCGGTCGAACACCGCCGGCCCGCCGATCTTGCGCAGGTACTTGCCGTTCGCGCCGTAGACGAGGATCGCCTTCTGCGTCGCGTCGGCGACGTAGAGATTGCCGGCGCGGTCGATGTCGATGCCGAGCGGCTTGTACAGGCGTCCCGGGTCGTCGGCGCCGATCTTGTAGTAGCGGCCGTTCGGGACGTCGAAGACCTTGATGAAGCGCTCGACCGAGTCGGACAGGTACACGCGGCCGTGATAGACGGCGACCGCGTACGGCTTCGCCAGGCCCTCGCCCGAGCGCTGCTCGCCCGTCACCATGCGCCGGAACGCCGCGCCCGCCTCGTCGGGCACGACGTCGCCCGAGCTGTAGAGGCTTCGCTCGTAGACGAAGCGCGGCTCGTCGGGCGGCGACGGGAAGACGGGCGGCCCCGAGGCGGCGCGCTCCGATCCGGTCGGCACCTGCGCGCAGGCCGCGAGCAGGGCGGCGGCGAGGCAGGCGAAGGCGATCCCTGAGCGAGGCGTGTTCTTGTGCATGCCCCGCATTCTGGAAGTTGATTCCGTAGTCGATTTGATCTAGGTCATATTTGGGCTCCGGGGGTCGGGCACACTCGGTCGGGCCATGAGACGTCTCGGAATCGTCCTACAGGTCGCCTCCGTTTCGGCGGCGCTCGCGCTGCTCGGACCCGCGGTGTCGCTCGCCGCCGACGCGCCCGCGGCGAAGCGCGCGATCAAGCCCGACCTGATCTACCACAACTACTGCTCGGTCTGTCACGGCGACCGCGGCGACGGCCGCAGCCGCGCGCGCGGGAGCCTGGTGCCGCCGCCGAAGGACTTCACCGCGCCGGGCCTGCGCGAGCAGCTGCCGCGCGACTGGATGGTGCGCGTCGTGCGCGACGGCAAGCCCGGCACGGCGATGGTCGGCTGGAAGACGCAGCTCGACGAGCGCGAGATCGAGGCCGTCGTGGACTACGTGCGCGACGCGTTCATGTCGAGGCAGCCGGGCGCGCCCGCGCCCGATGTGTCGGGCACGTCGGCGCACGGCGGGCGCGGGCGCGACCCCTCCGCGGCGACCGCGCCCCAGGGGATGCGCGCCGACATGAGCCTGCCGCTGCCGAACGGGCTCGCGGGCGACCGCGCCCGCGGCAAGCGCTTCTACGACGCGAACTGCGCCACCTGCCACGGCGTGAAGGGCGACGCGCAGGGTCCGCGCGCCTACTTCATCAACCCGAAGCCGCGCAACTTCCTCGACGCGTCGTCGCGCGCGCAGCTGAACCGCCCGGCGCTCTACGCCGCGATCTACGCCGGCCGGCGCGGCACCGAGATGCCGGCGTGGCGCACGGTGATCGACGACCAGACGATGGCCGACGTCGCAGAGTACGTGTTCACGGCGTTCGTGCGCCCGGCAAAGTGATGCGCACGCTCGCCGCGGCGCTGTGCGTGCTGCTCGCGGGCTGCCAGCCGGCGCAGAGCGACCTCGCGCTGGGCCGGAGCGTGTGGAACGGCTCGTGCTATTTCTGCCACGGCTATTCGGGCGACGCGCGCACCGTGGCCGCGCGCTATCTCGAGCCGAAGCCGGTCGACTTCACCGCGCCGGCCGCGTCGCGCCTGACGCGCGAGGACATCGCGCGCGCCGTGCGCGACGGGCGCCCGGGCACCGCGATGCGCGGCTTCGCGGGGCGCCTCTCGCCCGCCGAGATCGCCGCGGTCGCTGCGTTCGTGCGCGAGGAGCTGATCGCGAAGAAGTCGGAGAACACGCGCTACCACACGCGCGAGAACGGCTGGCCCGACCACGAGCGCTATCGCGCGGCGTACCCGTTCGCGCGCGGGCAGATCGCGCTCGCCGTTCCGGCCGAGACGCTCGCGCCGGAGCAGGCCGCCGGGAGGCGCCTCTTCCTCGGCTCGTGCGTGAGCTGCCACGACGGCGGCGGCCGGAAGGAGCCGCCCGTCTGGGAGACGCGCGCGGTGTCCTTCCCGCTCAACGTCGACGCCTGCGCGAGCTGTCATGCGTACAGCGCGGCGCTGCACGACCGCGCGCCGCCCGCGGACGCAACGCACGGCGGCCAGGTGAAGCGCGAGGACTACGCCGCCGGCCCCTACGCGAAGCACGACGTCGCGCCGCGACTCGCGCACGCCACGCCGCTCGAGCGCCGCGGCGAGGCGCTGTTCCGGAAGAACTGTGCCTTCTGCCACGCCGCCGACGGCAGCGGCCGGAACTGGATCGGCACGTTCATGGAGCCGCATCCGCGCGACCTCGCCGACCCGGAGTTCCGGCGCGCGGCGACGCGCGAGCGCATC
>DATDMW010000125.1:0-2465 GCA_036518595.1 Burkholderiales bacterium | reverse complement strand
ATCGCGGTGTCGTGGAGCGCTTCATCCGCGGCGATCCTGCGGCCGTGCTGTTTACCGAGTTCGCCGGCGACGACCCGGCCGACATCCGCGCGCGGCTCGCCAGGCTCGTCGAGCTGCTTGCCGACCTCGGCCATCCCGGGAGCGTGATCGAGATCGTCGACGCCCAGCTGCAGCGCGACGTCTGGGAAGTGCGCAAGGCAGGGCTGAACATCCTGATGTCGATGAAGGGGGACGGCAAGCCGGTGTCCTTCATCGAGGACTGCGCCGTGCCGCTCGAGAACCTCGCCGACTACACCGAGCGCCTGACCGAGGTCTTCCGCAAGCACGGCACCGAGGGCACGTGGTACGCGCACGCGTCGGTCGGCACGCTGCACGTGCGCCCGGTGCTCAACATGAAGGAGGACGGCGCGAAGAAGATGCGCGCGATCGCCGAGGAGGCGTGCGCGCTCGTGAAGAGCTACAAGGGCGCCGCGTACTCAGGCGAGCACGGCGACGGCCTGGTGCGCTCGGAGTGGATCGCGCCGATCCTGGGCGCGCGCCTCGCCGCCGCGCTCGCCGAGATCAAGGACGCCTTCGACCCGAAGGGCCTGATGAACCCGGGCAAGATCGTGCGCCCGCCGAAGCAGGACGACCGCAGCCTGTTCCGCTACAAGAACGGCTACGCGACGCAGCCGCTCGCGACCGCGCTCGACTGGTCGGAGTGGGAGGTGCAGAGCGAGGTCGAGCGCATCCACGGCCGCGGGTTCGCCGCGGCCGTGGAGATGTGCAACAACAACGGCCACTGCCGCAAGTTCGACGCGGGCACGATGTGCCCGTCGTTCCGCGCCACCGGCGACGAGCAGCACCTCACGCGCGGCCGCGCCAACACGCTGCGCCTCGCGCTCTCGGGCCAGCTCCCGGGCGGGCTCGCGTCGGAGGCGGTCAAGGCGGCGCTGGATCTGTGCGTGTCGTGCAAAGGCTGCAAGCGCGAGTGTCCGACCGGCGTCGACATGGCGCGGATGAAGATCGAGTTCCTGCATCACTGGCACGCGGCGCGCGGCGCGTCGCTGAAGGACAGGCTGATCGCGTACCTGCCGCGCTACGCGCCCTGGGCCGCGCGGGCGCCGTGGCTGTCCAACCTGCGCGACGCGATTCCCGGGCTGGCGGCCCTGACGGAAGGCATCACCGGCCTGTCGTCGAAGCGCAGACTGCCGAAATGGCGCTCCGACAGCTTCCTCCGGTCGGGGCAAGCAAACACATCCTCCGTATCCTCCGGCCGGGAAGTCGTGCTGTTCGTCGACACGTTCAACAATTACTTCGAGCCGGAGAACGCGCGCGCGGCGCTCGAGGTGCTCGCCGCCGGCGGCTACCGGGTGCACGTCGCGCGCGCGCCCGACGGCGGCCGGCCGCTGTGCTGCGGACGCACCTTCCTCGCCGCCGGAATGGTCGCGCAGGCGAAGCGCGAAGCCGAGCGCACGCTCGCCGCGCTGCGGCCTTACCTCGAGCGCGGCGTGCCGGTGGTCGGCCTCGAGCCCTCGTGCATCCTCGGGCTGCGCGACGAATACCTCGGGCTGGCCCTGGGCAAGGCCGCGGGCGAGCTCGCGCTCGACTCGCACCTGCTCGAGGAGTTCCTGGTCCGCGAGAAGAAGGCCGGACGAGTCGACCTGAAGCTGAAGGGCAACGGCGCGAAAAAGGCGCTCCTCCACGGCCATTGCCATCAAAAGGCCTTCGGCGCCATGGGCGCGGTCGAGCAGGTGCTGAAATGGATCCCGGGACTCGAGGTCGAGACCGTCCAGAGCTCGTGCTGCGGCATGGCGGGCAGCTTCGGCTACGAGGCCGCGCACTACGAGATCTCGATGAAGATGGCCGAGACGTCGCTGCTGCCGAAGGTGCGCGCGGCCGCGGCCGACACGGTCGTCGTCGCCGACGGGACGAGCTGCCGCCACCAGATCGCCGACGGCGCGGGGCGCGACGCCGTGCACGTCGCGCGCGTGCTGCGCGAAGCGCTGTCCTAGCTAAGGGGCTGCTACGCGGGGACGTCGGGATCGATCTGCCGCTCGATCCAGGCGATCTGGTCTTTGAGGAGAAGCTTGCGCTTCTTGAGACGACGCAGCTGCAGCTCGTCGTGGACGGGATCGTCGCCCAGGCGGTGGATGGCGACGTCGAGATCGCGGTGCTCGACCATCAGCTCGCCCAACCGCCGCTGCAGCTGGTCTCGGAGCCCGATTTCGGTCGTCCCGATCATGTGGCTATATTAGACCTTCTTTCGCCGATGCCAAGCCCAGGCGAAGAGTCCCAGCCCGGCAACGATCATCGGCAATGAGAGCCACTGACCCATGGAAAGGTTCAGTGCAAGCAGGCCCAGGAAATCGTCGGGCTCGCGGAAGTATTCGGCAATAAAGCGAAAAACCCCGTAGCCGACCAGGAATGCCGCCGACACCGCCCCCACGGGCCGCGGCTTGGCCGAGTAGATCCACAGGATCACG
>DATDMW010000124.1:0-5766 GCA_036518595.1 Burkholderiales bacterium | reverse complement strand
GGATGCGTTCTCGACCGCGGTGCGGCGCATCCGGCAGCGCGCGCTGCTGATCGCTCTGGTGATGCTGCTCGCCTTCTGCGCGGTCGCGATCATCCTCTGGGTCGGCGGGCGCGACGTGCTCGCGGGGCGGCTGACGGCGGGCGACCTGTCGGCCTTCGTGTTCTACGCGGTGCTGGTCGCGGGCGCCTTCGGCGCGGTGTCCGAGGTGATCGGCGACCTGCAGCGCGCGGCGGGCGCGACCGAGCGGCTGATGGAGCTGCTCGCGGCCGAGCCCTCGATCGCGGCGCCCGCGCAGCCGAAGCCGCTGCCGACGCCTTCGCGCGGCGAGGTGCGCTTCGAGCGCGTGAGCTTCCACTACCCGTCGCGTCCCGACAGCGCCGCGCTGGCCGATTTCTCGCTCGCCGTGTCGCGCGGCGAGCGCGTCGCGCTCGTGGGGCCGTCGGGCGCGGGGAAGTCGACCGTGCTCCAGCTGCTGCTGCGCTACTACGACCCGGACTCGGGCGCGATCACGCTCGACGGCGTGCGTCTCGCCGACGCCGATCCGCGCGAGCTGCGGCGGCGCATCGCGCTCGTGCCGCAGGACCCGGTGATCTTCGCCGCGAGCGTCGCCGAGAACGTGCGCTACGGCCGCCCCGGGGCGAGCGACGCCGAGGTGCGCGCCGCGTGCGAGGCCGCGTACGCGAGCGAGTTCGTCGACCGGCTGCCGCAGGGCGCGGACACCTTCCTCGGCGAGCGCGGCGTGCGGCTCTCGGGCGGGCAGCGCCAGCGGCTGTCGATCGCGCGGGCGCTGCTCGCCGACCGCGCGGTGCTGCTCCTCGACGAGGCGACCAGCTCGCTCGACGCCGAGAGCGAGCGCTGGGTGCAGATGGCGCTCGAGCGCCTGATGCGCGGGCGCACCACGCTCGTCGTCGCGCACCGGCTGGCGACGGTGCGGAGCGCCGACCGGATCGTCGTGATGGACCACGGGCGCGTCATCGCGAGCGGCACGCACGCCGAGCTGATGCGCGAGGAGGGGCTGTACGCGCGGCTCGCGGCGCTGCAGTTCCTCGGCGGCGCGGCCGCGGCCGAATCGGGTGCGTCTAGAATAGGCGCATGAGCGCGCCCCTGTTCTCGGTGATCGTCGCCACGCACGAGCGGCCGGCGCTGCTCGAGCGCGCGCTCGCGTCGCTCGCGGCGCAGACCTTCCGCGACTTCGAGACCATCGTCGTGAGCGACGAGCCGAGCGAGGCGACGCACGCGGCCGCGGGCCGCGGGCTCGGCGCGCGCGGCGTCTATTTGAGGCGCGCCGGGACTCCGGGCCCCGGCCCGAGCCGCAACGCGGGCCTGCGGCTCGCGAGCGGCGAGTACGTGCTCTTCCTCGACGACGACGACAGCTGCGAGCCCGGGCTGCTCGAGCGCTTCGCCGGCTGCGGCCGGCTCGACGGCCGCACGGTGCTCTACTGCGATCTCGAGATCGTCATGGAATCGCGCGCGAGCATGCCGCCGCGGCGCCTCTCGGCGAGCCGCGTCGCCACCGGCGCGCAGCGTCCCGAGGACCTCCTGGTCGAGAATTTCATCCCGAACAACTGCGTCGCCGTGCCGCGCGCCGCCGCGCTGCGGCTCGGGTTCGACGAGCGGCTGCGCAAGCTCGAGGACTGGGACTTCCTGCTCGGGCTGCTGCAGCACAGCGCCTTCGCGCACGTCGACTTCGCAGGCCCGCGCTACCACCGCGACCAGGCGGGCGAGGGCCACCGCGATTCCTACGCCCCGGCCGACCGCAACCAGTTCGCGCTGGACCACCTCGGCATCTACCGCAAGTGGCCGGCGGCGAGCGACGCGCAGCGCGCCGCGCGCGCCGCGGTGCTCGCGCGATGGGGCATGCAGCTCCCGGCCGGGTGGCTCTGAGCGCGCGCCTCGCCGCGGCTCTGCTGCTCCTCGCGGCGCTGCCCGCGCACGCCGACGTGCTGCGCATCGGGTCGAAGCGCTTCACCGAGTCCTATATTCTCGGCGAGGTGCTGAAGCGCCAGGTCGCGGGCGCGACGGCGGCCGAGCACAAGCCGGGCCTCGGCAACACCGGCATCGTCTTCAACGCGCTCGAGTCGGGCGCGATCGACCTGTATCCCGAGTACACCGGCACGATCGCGAAGGAGATCCTGAAGCTCGACGGCCGGCCGTCGCTCGACGAGCTCGACCGCACGCTCGCGACGCGCGGGCTCGCGGCCGGGATCCCGCTCGGCTTCAACAACACCTACGCGCTCGCGATGCGCGACGACGAGGCGCAGAAGCTCGGCATCCGCTCGATCACGGATCTCTCCCGGCATCCCGACGTGCGCCTCGGGCTTTCCCAGGAGTTCCTCGGCCGCGCCGACGGCTGGCCGGGCCTGAAGACCGCGTACGCGCTGCCGCAGGCGACGCCGCGGGGCCTCGACCACGGCCTCGCGTACGAGGCGATCGCCGCCGGCAGGATCGACGTCATGGACGTCTACACGACCGACGCCAAGATCGAGCGCTACTCCTTGCGCGTGCTCGAGGACGACCGCGGCTACTTCCCGCGCTACGACGCGGTGATCCTCTACCGCCTGGACGTGCCGAAGCGCTTTCCCGGCGCGTGGTCCGAGCTGAAGAAGCTCGAAGGCAGGATCGACGAGCGCACCATGATCCGCATGAACGCCGCGGCCGAGCTCGACAAGCGCAGCTTCGCCGACGCCGCGGCGCTCTTCTTCGGCGCCGCCACGCCGCGCGCCGAGCGCCGCTTCGTCGACGTGCTCTTCGGCCCGGACTTCGGGCGGCTCACCGCGCAGCACCTGCTGCTCGTGTTCGTCTCGCTCGCGGCGAGCATCGCGCTCGGCGTGCCGCTCGGCATGGTCGCCGCGAAATTCGCGCGCACGGGACAGCTGATCCTCGGCGCGGTCGGCGTGATCCAGACCATCCCGTCGCTCGCGCTGCTCGCCTTTCTCATCGCGATGATGGGAACGATCGGGACGGCGCCCGCGATCGTCGCGCTCTTCCTCTATGCGCTGCTGCCGATCGTGCAGAGCACGTGCACCGGCCTGATCGGCATCGCCAAGGGCATGCGTCAGGCGGCGCTCGCGCTCGGCCTGTCGACGCGAGACCGCGTGCGGCTGATCGAGGTGCCGCTCGCGATGCCTTCGATCCTCGCGGGCGTGAAGACCTCCGCGGTGATCAACGTCGGCACCGCGACCATCGCCGCGTTCATCGGCGCGGGCGGCTACGGCGAGCGCATCGCCTCGGGCCTCGCGCTCAACGACACCGCCACGCTGCTCGCGGGCGCGATACCGGCGGCGGCGCTGGCGCTCGTCATCCAGGGGACGTTCGAGTTCGGCGAGCGGCGGCTCGGGTGGATGAGGCGCGCCGGGCGGCGATAACGTGTCCGTGAGCGCGCCCGAGCGCAGGCAGTCCGACGCCTCGCCCGCGATGCGGCGGGTCGGACGGCGCGCGCCGGCCTGGGTGCTCGGGCTGTCGACGGCCGCGGCCGCGCTCGCGGCGCTGTTCGTCGCGTCGGTGGCGCCCGCAAGGGGGTACGGCGCCGTCCTGCTGCTCGCGGGCCTCGCGGTGAGCCTGGCGCTGTACGCGATCGTGCGCGCGGCGGTCGGCGTGCGGGCGAGCGACGCAGTCGCGCTGAGCGACGCGCAGGCCGCGGTCGCCGCGCACGGCGAGCGCCTGCGCATCCTGCACGAGATCGACCGCGCGATCGCCGCCGAGGAGCCGACCGAGGCGATCGCCGCCGCGGTGCTGCCGCCGCTGCGCGCGCTGCTCGGGGTCGCGCGCGTGGTGGTGAACATGTTCGATCTCGCGGCGGGCGAGGTCGAGTGGCTCGCGGCCGCGGGCCGCCGTCGCACGCACGTCGGCCCCGGCGTGCGCTACTCGATCCGGCTGATGGGCGACGTCGAGGCGCTGAAGCGCGGCGAGCCGCAGGTCGTCGACACGCGCGCGCTGCCGCCGGGCCGCGAGGTCGAGGCGCTGCTCGCCTCGGGCGTCGAGACCTACATGGCGGTGCCGATGATCGCGGGCGGCGAGCTGATCGGCGCGCTCAGCTTCGGCGGAGAGCGCGGCGCGACGTTTCCGGCGGAGCAGGTGCGCGTCGCGCGCGAGGTCGCGACGCAGCTCGCGATCGCGATCGCGCAGGCGCGGCTGCTCGCGCAGGTGCGGCGGCATGCCCAGGAGCTCGAGGAGCGGGTGCAGGCGCGCACGCGCGAGCTCGAGGCCGCGAACGAGGACCTCCAGTCCTTCGCCTACTCGGTGTCGCACGACCTGCGCGCGCCTTTGCGCCACATCGACGGCTTCTCGCGCATGCTCGAGCAGGACCACGCCGCGCGCCTCGACGACGACGGCCGGCGCCTGCTCTCGACGGTGCGCAAAGGCGCCGCGCGCATGGGCCGGCTGCTCGACGACCTGCTCGCGTTCTCGCGCTACGGGCGAGCGGCGATCTCGCCGGGCGCGGTCGACATGACCGCGCTCGCCCGCACTGTCGCCGACGAGCTCGCGCGCGGCACGCCGTGCACGGTGGTCATCGACACGCTGCCGCCCGCGCGCGCGGACGCGGCGCTCGTGCGCCAGGTCTGGGTCAACCTGATCGGCAACGCGATCAAGTACAGCGGCAAGCGCGCCGAACCCCGCGTCGAGATCACCGGCCGGGTCGAGGGCGACCTCGCGGTCTACGGCGTGCGCGACAACGGCGCCGGCTTCGATGCGCGCTACGCCGACAAGCTGTTCAAGGTGTTCCAGCGGCTGCACAACGAGGACGAGTTCTCCGGCACCGGCGTGGGGCTCGCCATCGTGCACCGCATCGTCGCTCGGCACGGCGGCCGCGTTTGGGCCGAGGGCCGGCCCGGGGAGGGGGCGACGTTCTGGTTCGCCCTCCCGCCGGCCGGCTGATCGGCTCAGCCGACCGCGTTCAGCGTCTTGCCGCCCGCCTGCACGGGCTTCGCGTCGATCAGCACGAACGCGATCTGGCACGGGACGCTGCCGCGGTTCACCCAGTTGTGGATGGTGCCGCGCTGCACGAGCACGTCGCCCGCCTTCAGGTGCACGGAACGCCCCTCGTCGAGCTCCATGTCGATCTCGCCCGACATCACCACGGCGCAGTCGATCGAGTCCGTGCGGTGATTGCGAGGCGCGACGCCGGGCGAGAACTCGACGATGCGGAACACCACGCCGCCCGCGAGCGTCGTGCCGACCTGGCGCGTCGACGTGTCGGCGTCTCCCGAGTTGTCGACGGGGAATCCTTCCGTGGTCCAGACGACGCACGACGACGCGCCGGGGCGGCTCGAGATCACGTTCTTCGCGACCTCGTCGATCTTCACCAGCGCCCGGCCCTTGGCGTCGTGGCCCGTGACCACGCGCCTCACCTTCACGGTCATCTCGCTCTCCTCGTTGATTGGCGAGCCGCGATTATAGGGCCGTGCCCGGCTTGATCTGCGTCAAAGCGCGCCCGCCCGGGAAGCGGAACATTCGTGCCGCCTGTTGTATGATCGCCTGCTCACGCGACCGGCCCGGACCCAAGAAGACCTCAAAGTGAACATCGGTATCCCCGCCGAGACCCGTCCCGGAGAAACGCGCGTCGCAGCCACGCCGGAGACCGTCAAGAAGCTCGCCGCGAAGCACACGGTGGTCGTGCAGTCCGGCGCCGGCGTCGCCGCCTCGGTGCCCGATTCCGAGTACCAGGCCGCCGGCGCGAAGATCGCCGCGAGCGCGCAGGAGGCCTACGCCAGCGACATCGTGCTCAAGGTGCGCGGCCCGCAGGAAGCCGAGATCGGGATGCTGAAG
>DATDMW010000123.1:0-2573 GCA_036518595.1 Burkholderiales bacterium | reverse complement strand
GAACCTCGGCGCCGCGGTGCTCACGAACGCTGCGTTCCGGAGGCAGGCGCCGCTGCTCGTCTTCCACCTGGCGCTGCTCGCGATCGTGCTGCTCGCGGCGGCCGGGCGGCTCACGTATCTCAAGGGGCGTGTCGAGCTGTCCACCGGCGAGACCTTCGCGGGCGAGCTGACGCAGTCGGAGCGCGGCCCGCTGCACGCGTCGCGCCTCGCGCGCGCGGCGTTCACGAACGAGGGCTTCACGATCGGCTACAGCGCCGGGATCCGCCGCGACGAGACGCGCAACGCCGTCGCCTGGACCGACGCCGGCGGCGGCGTGGGCCGCGCCGTGATCGGCGACCAGCAGCCGCTCGTGCTCGCGGGCTACCGCTTCTACACGTCGCCGAACAAGGGCTATGCGCCGGTGTTCGCGTGGCAGCCGAAGGGCGGCTCGGCTCGGCTCGGGACCATTCACCTGCCCGCGTATCCCGCGCACGAGTACCGGCAGGCGCTCGAATGGACGCTGCCCGGGAGCGACGTGAGCGTGTGGACGATGCTCGCGTTCGACGATGTGATCCTGGATCCGCAGAGACCGTCGCAGTTCCGGCTTCCCGAGCGCCACACGCTCATCGTGCGCATCGGCGACGAGCGCCGCGTGATGGCTCCCGGCGAGCGCCTGGAGCTCGCGCAGGGCACGCTCGTCTACGAGGGCCTCACCACCTGGATGGGCTACACGGTCTTCTACGACTGGACGCTGCCGTGGCTGCTCGCCGCGTGCGTGCTCGCCGTGGCGAGCCTCGCGTGGCACTTCTGGCGCAAATTCGCCGCGCAGCCGTGGGACGCCTGACATGTATACGCAAATGAGCGAGCTCGAGCTCCTCTGGGCCGCGCTGCTCGCGTACGTCGCCGCGGGATCGATCGCGATCGTCGGCGTCGTGATGCAAAGGCGCGTCGAGCGCGCGGTGCTCGCGCTCGCCGTCGCCGGGCTCGCGGTGCACGCGCTCTCGCTCGCGCTGCGCTGGGACCGGCTCGGCCACGGGCCGTTCATCACGCTGTTCGAGGTGCTGTCGTCGAACGTCTTCAGCCTGCTGCTCGTGTACTCGATCGCGTACGCGCGCGTGCGCGCGATCCGGCCGACCGCGGCGGTGGTAATGCCGATCCTGTTCCTGATGATGGGATGGCTGCTCGTCGCCAAGGCCGATGACAGCCACCTGCCGCAGACCTATCACACCGTATGGCTGTGGGTGCACGTGGGCCTGGGCAAGGTGTTCCTCGGCTCGGTGCTGGTCGCGGTCGGGATCTCGGGCGTGGTGCTGCTGCGCGCCGCGGGAATCGGGACGAGCCGCTTCGCGGCGCTGCCCGCCGACGAGAAGCTCGAGCGGCTCGCCTTCCGCTTCATGGTGCTCGGCTTCGTGTTCGAGACGCTGATGCTCGTCGCCGGGGCGATCTGGGCGCAGAATGCCTGGGGCCGCTACTGGGCCTGGGACCCGCTCGAGACCTGGGCGTTCATGACCTGGCTCGCGCTCGCGTTCGTCCTGCACCTGCGCGCGACCACGAAGCTCGCGCCCGCGATCGGCTCGGCGGCGATCGTCGCGGTGTTCGTGCTCGCGTTCCTCACGTTCTTCGGCGTGCCGTTCGTGTCGACCGCGCCGCACAAGGGGGCGATATGAGATTTCCCGATGTGCGCCTGCGCGCCGTCGCGACGACCGCCGCGGTGATCCTGATCGGCGGCGTGTCCTTCGCGTGGCTGGGCGACGCCACGCCGCCCGCCGATCCGCGCGCCGTGCACGCGGAGAAGAAGCGTGCCGAGGAGGTCAAGGCGCGCTTCGACCAGGGCGTCGTCATGCTGCACGCGAAGCAGTACGACCACGCGCTCACCGCCTTCCACCGCGTCCTCGAGCTCGAGCCCGCGATCCCCGAGGCGCACGTCAACACCGGCTACGCGCTCCTCGGCCTCAAACGCTACGACGCCGCGCGCGACTTCTTCGAGAGCGCGACCGAGCTGCGCCCGGGCCAGGCCAACGCCTACTGGGGCCTCGCCGTCGCGCTCGAAGCGCTCGGCGACAAGCCGGGCGCGATCGGCGCGATGCGCACCTTCGTGCACCTGTCCAAGCCCGACGACCCCTACGTGCGGCGCGCGCAGGCGGCGCTGTGGGAGTGGGAGACGGCGGTGGCGGAGGAACGCGAGAAGATCGCGAAGGCGCCCGCGAAGAAGTGACGCGCGTCGGGCGGGCTGCGCTTCAGCGTCGAGCAGTAGAATCCGGGTTTCGCGACGCCCTGAAGAAATTGACAGTTGACGCGACGACCGCGCTCACCGTACCGTGCTCACCGGCCCCGTGGCCGGCATAGGTTAGAAGGCTGAAGTGACACCCCACCAGACATTGGCGCTCGGCGTACGACTCTTTGCGATCTGGTATGCCCTGGTTCTCATTCGTGAGGCAGTGGCGTTGGTAGCGTGGCGTCCGCCATACGACTCACCAACGCTAGCTTTTTTGGCGGGTGGGTACATTGTGTCCGGGGTATGCCTGCTCGTTTTGTGGTTCTTCCCGAAATCGATCGCGCGCGGACTGCTCCCAAAACCGAGCGATGTCCCAATG
>DATDMW010000122.1:0-7382 GCA_036518595.1 Burkholderiales bacterium | reverse complement strand
TCTCGATCACGACCGGCTGCCCGAGCACGGCGCGCATCGGCTCGGCGAGCGTGCGCGCGATCACGTCGGTGGGCCCGCCCGCGGCGAAGGGCACGATGATCGTGACCGGGCGCGACGGATAGCCCTGCGCCAGCGCCGCCGAGGCGAACAGCGCGAGAGCGGCGAGAGCGATGAATCTCCTCATTAGCTCCCTCCCTTGGTCATGTCTTTTTGCGCAGGAACACGTGCATCGCGCGCTCGCCCATGACGGTCTTCGCGGTCTCGTAGCCGAGCGCGCGCGCGTCGATCCCCTCGAAGAGCTTTTCGCCGGCGCCCATCAGCACCGGCCGCACGGCGAGGTGCAGCTCGTCGATCAGCCGCGCCTGGAGATACTGCCGGATGGTGGCCGCGCCGCCGCCGATACGCACGTCGCGCGCGCCCGCGGCGGCCTTCGCCTGCTTCAGCGCCGACTCGATGCCGTCGGTGACGAAATGGAACGTGGTGCCGCCTTTCATCTTCAAAGGCGCGCGCGCGTGGTGCGTGAGCACGAAGGTCGGCACGTGGTACGGCGGCTCCTCGCCCCACCAGCCCTTCCAGCTCTCGTCGGGCCACGGCCCGCGCACCGGCCCGAACATGTTGCGACCGAGGATCCACGCGCCGATGTTGTCGAAGCCCTGCTCGGCGATCCCGTTGTCGACGCCGGTCTCGCCCTCGCCGCGGCCGTGCATCTTCTGGAACACGCGCGTGGGGAAGAACCACCCCATGATGTCGGGGCCCCCGACGCCGAGCGGATTCTGCAGGTCCTGGCGCGGACCGGCGCTGAAACCGTCGAGGGAGACGCCGAAGCTGCGAACGACGACTCTGGACATACTCAATGCTCCTGGAGGGCGGCCAGATCACGGATGTGGCGCCCGAGATAAAGATAAAACCCTGCCGAGGCCAGCATGAACGCCTCGTCGCTCCATTCCCCCGCCGCCTCGCCCGCCTCGGGATAGAGCGCGACGGCGAGCCCGAAGAAGACGGCGAGCGCGAGGATCAGGAACGCGGTGTAGCGCACGCCCGCGACCCAGCCGAGCACGAGCAGCCGCTCGAGGAGGCTTCTTCCCGCGGCGCCGCCGTTGCGCCTGTAAACGTACAGGCATCCGCCGGCCGTGATCGCGACCGAGACACCGGCGGTGAGCCACACGCGCGCGCTCGTCGGCTCCTCCTGCGCCGGCAGCAGGAACGAGGACTCGACGATCAGGCCTTGCACGCTCGCGGCGGCGATCAGGTACGGCACGAGCGCCCTCGCGCCGGGCGCGCCGGCGCGGAGCTCGCTCTTCGCCGCGCGCAGGTTCCACCAGTACACCGCCCCTCCCTGCGATTGACACCGATTTGCGAGGGAGCATAGCATCGTCCCGGTCGATCGAGGATCGTTTCGGAGCGTCCCATGAGCGAGCCCGTGTGGAACCGGTTTCTGACCGAGCGCGACCGGCGGGTCTTCGCCGCGTCGGGCTTCGCCGAGCGCCAGGGCTTCGGCAAGCGGCCCGCGGTCATGGTGGTCGACGTCAATTACGCGTTCTGCGGCGACCGGCCCGAGCCCATCCTCGAGTCGATCAAGCGCTGGCGCGCCTCGTGCGGCGAGGACGCCTGGACCGGCATCAAGGCGATCAAGACGCTCCTCGCCGCGGCGCGCGCCAGGGGCCTGCCCGTCATCTACTCGACCGGCGCCCGGCGCGACGACGACTGGGACCGCGGCTCCTGGACCTGGAAATCGAGCCGCGGCAACGAGCGCCCGAAGACGCCCGCGGGCCTCGACGGCAACACCATCGTCCCCGACATCGCCCCGCAGCCACAGGACATCGTCATCGCGAAGCACAAGCCGAGCGTATTCCACGGCACGCCGCTCGCGTCGTTCCTGACGCTGCTCGGCGCGGACTCGCTGATCGTCGCCGGCACCACCACCTCGGGCTGCGTGCGCGCGACCGTGGTGGACGCATTCTCCGACAACTACCGCGTCGCGGTGGTCGAGGAGGCCTGCTTCGACCGCTCCGAGGCGAGCCACGCGATCAGCCTGTGCGACATGGACGCGAAGTATGCCGACGTGGTCAAGCTCGCCGAGGCGCTCGCCTGGATCGAGACGCTGCCGCGCGGACTGTTCGAGCTGCCGGGCGGAGGCCTCCAGGCGCTGCGCGCCGTCAAGTCGCTTTGAAGTACGCCTGGCTTCTCCTGGCGATCGCCGCGTCGGCCGCGCACGCGCAATGGCCGGCGAAGCCCATCCGGCTGATCACCCCGTTCTCCCCCGGCGGCGGCGCCGACACGCTCGCGCGCGTCATCACGCCTTCTCTCTCGCAGGCGCTCGGCGAGCCGCTCGTCGTCGAGAACAAGCCCGGCGCCGGCACCGTCATCGGCGTCGAGTACGCGTCGAAGGCCGAGCCCGACGGCTACACCTTCCTGATCGCGGCCAACTCCATGGTCATCAACGCCGCGCTGCGCAAGACGCGCTACGATCCGGTGAAGGATTTCGCCCCGGTCGGCATGACCGCCTCGAGCGCGGTGGTCCTCGCCGTGCACCCTTCCGTGCCGGCCACGAACGCGGCCGAGCTCATCGCCTACGTGCGCGCGAACCCCGGCAAGATCGCGTACGGCGACTGCGGGACGGGATCGGTGATGCACCTCGCCGGCGAGCTGATGAAGCTGATCGCGAAGATCGACATGGCGCGCGTCACCTACAAGGGCTGCGGACCCGCGCTCACCGACGCGCTCGCCGGCCGCATCCCGGTCATCTTCAACACCTACGGCAACACCGCGCCGCAGGCGAGAGCCGGGAAGCTGCGCATCCTCGGCCTCGCGTCGGCGACGCGCTCTCCCGTCGACGCGAGCGTGCCCACGATCGCCGAGGCCGGCCTGAGCGGGATCGACGCCGACATCTGGTACGCGGTGTTCGCGCCGGCGGGCACGCCGGACGCGTTCGTGCGGCGCCTGAGCGCCGAGACCCGCGCGACGCTCGCGAAGCCCGATATCGTCGAGAAGCTCCGCCTCCAGTACTTCGACGTCCGTCCCGGAACGCCCGAGGAGCTCGCACGGACCGTCCGCGACGACCTGGCGCGCTGGAGCAAGGTCATCAGGGACGCGAACATCAAGATCGATTAGGGGAGCGCGCCAGGCCGCGAGCGCATCGCTCAGCCCGCTTTTCTCAGGCGGCTTCTTTCGAGATGGCCGATCACCTCGTCGACGCGCATCACGTCGGCGTACTTGTGGTGCATGTCGAAAAGATTGATCTTGTGCGAGATCGTGCAGCGGTCGAAGCAGCACTCCTCGGCGAGCACGACGTGGAAGCCGTGCGAGTAGGCCTCGACCGCGGTCGCGCGCACGCAGCCCGAGGTGCTCTCACCGCAGACGATCAGCGTCTGCACGCCGAGCTGCGTCAGGTGCGCGGCGAGCGGCGTGCCGAAGAACGCGCTCGCGCGCATCTTGGTGACCACGACGTCGCCCGGGCGCGGCGCGAACTCGGCCTTGATCCGGTACACCTCGGGGTCGGTGGGCGTGTCGCGCCGGCGCGTGGCGACGATCGCGCGCGGCGCGCTGTCGGGACGGCAGTCGCGCGTCGAGTAGAACACGGGCAGCCCCGCGGCGCGCGCCGCCGCGAACAGGCGCTGCGTCGGCGCGATCGCGGCCCAGGCGTGCTCGCCGCACGAGCTCGGGTGCTCGCGCGCGACTTCCGCCACCGGGCGCGCGCCGCCCTGGTAGGCGAGCTCGTACAGGTCGATCGCGAGGAGCGCCGGCGACGGGCCGACGAAGAGGTCGCGCCGGTAGTGCGAGTACACCTCGAGCATCTCGGCCGGGACGACGTCCTTCCAGCAATGGTCCTCGAAATCCGGGTCGTCGAAAGTCTGGATCATGGCGCCACGGTCCTTTCCGATCGCTAATGTTCGACCGCCCCGGGATCGAGCCGGCGCAGCCACTCCTGCACCTGCGCGATCGCACGGTCCGGCACCTCGACGTGGTCCCCGGACACCACCGTGAACGCGCTCTTCGGATGCGGCGGCGCCTTCTCGAAGAAGTAATGCCGCCAGCGCGCGGTGCGCTCTCCGGCGCCGATGATCACGAGCAACGGCGTGGCCGCCTTGAACGCCGCGGCGTTCCTCGGCATGACCGCGGGCCCCTCGGGGTCGAACCACGAGAGGTACGCCTCGGCGGTCGCCGTGACCTGCAGCGGCACGTCCTGGTTCAGGTCCGAGAACGTCTGCTTGTGGCCGCCCTTGCCGGCGGCGATGAGCTCGCGCGCGCGGCCGACGTCGGCGGCGAAGCGCTCGCGCATCCGGCCCTGGTCCGGGTAATGCGCGGGCGCGAGCGCGACGATGGCATCGGCGCGGGTCCACGCGCCGTAGCCGATCGCGGCGTTCGCGCCCAGGCTGTGGCCGGCCACGGCCACGAGCTTGGCGCCCTCGCGCTTGAGCTGCCGGACCTCGCGATCGATCTCGCGCAGCGAATCCTCGTACGAGGCGCTGTAGATACGGTCCTCGGCCCACGGCATCACCGGGACCGACACCCGGAAGCCGCAGCGCTTCAGCGCCGTGCCCAGCTCGGCGACCCGGCCGGTGGGCGTCCCCGCCTTGCCGTGCAGCAGCACCACGCCGACGTCGCCGGCGCAGGCGCAGGCGGCCTCGAGCGGGGCCGGGAACGGATCGTGCGTCGGGTTCTCCACTCGCGAATGCTATTGCAGCTTGCGGTCCTCGCGCTTGGCCTCGTCCATCGCCTCGGGCTCGAGCTCCTCGGCGGCGCGGTTGCGATGGACGAAAAAGCCCCAGGCGGCGAGAAGCGCGGCGGTCGCCAGGATCGAGGCCGCGGCGTAGACGAGCTGCCGGATGTCCTCGTGGATCGAGCGGAAGGTCGCGACCAGCCCTTCGACCGCGAGCGACACGATGATCACGACGAAGAAGCGCGACAGGAACCGGCGCACCCGCGTCGGCGCGCTGATGTCGGCCTCGCGGATCACCTCCTCCTCGGCGATGGTCTCGGCGATCTGCAGCGCGACCACGGCGGCGGCGAGCAGCCCGACCGCCTCGATGATCGACTGCGAGACTTCCTCGTCCCAGTCGCCGAAGAACGCCGACCAGCCGTCGCGGGTCGCGACGGCGATGAGCATCAGCGCCGCGATCGCGAACAGCAGCGCGATCAGCGCATGAATCACCCGGAACACCGCAAACAAGGGCTTCATGGCTTGCCTCCCTCGCGGCCCCGCGCCTGGCGGCGCAGCCACGCGAACGCAGCATATACCAGCGCGGCCGCGATCGGGCCGAGGAACACCAGGCTCACGGTCAGCGTGAGCGAGAAGTAGGCCTTGCCCCAGACGCACGCCTCGGACGCGGGCTCGCGGCACGCGAGCGCCAGCTCGATATGCGGGTACGCGACGCCGACCGCGGCGCCGGCACACAGGGCGATCGCGGCCCGGAGCAGCCGGCCGCTCACGCCGGCCCCGCGGGCAGCACGGTCCAGAGCCGCCACAGCGCGGCGATGAGCAGGACGCCGGTCATCCAGAGGAGCGCGGCCAGCGCCTGGATCAGGCGCCCGCGACGCACGGCGCTCGGCCCCGTGAGCACGCGCGTGTCGCGCAGCAACGCGCCGCCGGGCGCGGGGTACATCGCCGTGCGCGCCACGCGCGCGCCGTACGCCCAGAGCCAGGCCGCCGCGGCGAGCGAGGGCAGGCCGGCGATCAGCGCCGCCAGCACGAGGGCCGACGACGACGAGGACGGATCGCGCCGCAGCCAGGCGTCGAGCTCCGGCCGCCAATGCTCGACGGCGGCGATGGCGAGCGCGCCGGCGACGGCCCCGACCACCACGACGGCGAGCGCGACGCGCCGCCCGCGCGGATCGTCCCTGCGGATCTCGGCCATCCGCCCTCGCCCGCTAGCCGAAGAACGCCAGCGTTCTCGCCTCGATGCTCTGGCGCGGCGGCGCGCCGGGAGGCGTGGTCGGGTCGGCGAAGGACGTGTGAGCGGTGAAGCGCGCGCGGCCGTCCTTCTCGGAATCGTAGACCTTGAAGACGAGCGCCTCGTCGCGGCGCATCCTCGGGAAGTAGTACCACTCGTGGCGCGCGTTGTACGCGAGGCGATAGGTCTCGCCGACGCGGTGCGGGTAGCGCCGCTCGCAGGCGATCAGGTCGCGCGGCTCGATCGAGCGCGCGTCGGCGATCGCGAGCGGGTTCGACTCGATCGGGCGCGCGATCGCACGCCAGACCTGGACGATGGCGAAACGGCGCTCGAGCAGGTCCCCGGCCTCGTCCGGGAGCAGCTCGCGCACGCGCTGCGGCCCGGACCACTCGGTGTAGTCGTTGTGCACCGAGAGCACCGGCTCGCGGATCCTGCGCGCCTCGCGCTCGCTCTCGTCGCCCGAGCGCAGCGTGTGGTCGAAGACCACGACCCGGGTGGCCCCCGAGACGCGCTTCACCAGCGCCTCGACCTCGGCGTAATAGACGCGCTTCAGCTCGTCGGCGTCGAAGAAATCGCGCACCGCGGTGCGGTGCTCGACGAGCTCGAAGCCGTGGGTGTCGAGGCGGAACGTCTTCGCGAGCGGCCGCCCGTCGCGCACGCGCACCGGCCGCTCGTCGAACGTGGCGCTCACGCGCCGGCGAATGTTGTTCGGCCCGAAGGTCTCGTTCACGGGCTTCACGCCCGTGTCGACGGTGTAGCTCAGCTCGGCGGTGACGTCGGCGACGGCGTCGGCGGTGGAAGGGTTCATGGCGCGCTCCGCGGATCGATCCGCCTATTCTTGGTCAGCGGCCGCCGGAACGCAACCGCCCGCGGCGCGTCAGCAGCCTGTCAGCGGAAGCGCAGGTTCTCGCGCGACAGCTGCGCGACGGACGAGCAACCCATCAGGCGCATGTCGCGCTCGAGCTCGGCGCGCATCTGCGCGAGCGCGCGCTCGACGCCCGCCTCGCCCGCGGCCGCGAGCGGGAAGAGATAGTAGCGGCCGAGCCCGACCGCCTTCGCGCCCAGCGACAGCGCCTTGAGCACGTGCGTCCCGCGCTGCACGCCGCCGTCCATCAGGACGTCGATGCGGTCGCCCACGGCGTCGGCGACCTCGGCGAGCTGGTCGAAGGGGCTGCGCGAGCCGTCGAGCTGGCGCCCGCCGTGGTTGGAGAGGATGACGCCGGCGCAGCCGATCTCGGCCGCGCGCCGCGCGTCGGCGACCGACATGACGCCCTTCAGGCAGAACCGGCCGCCCCACTCGCGCACCATATTCGCCACGTCGTCCCAGCTCATCGACGGGTCGAGCATCTCGGTGAAATAGCGGCCGATCGACATCGCGCCGCCGCCCATGTCGACGTGCTCCTCGAGCTGCGGCATGCGGAAGCGCTCGTGCGCGAGGTAGTTCACCGCCCACATCGGCCTGATCGCGAACTGCAGCATGCCGGCGAGCGT
>DATDMW010000121.1:0-9427 GCA_036518595.1 Burkholderiales bacterium | reverse complement strand
GTGGTCGCACCCGCCGACGGACGCATCGTGGCCGTGGGCGCGGCCTACGATCCGTACCTGAAGCGCGACACGCTGAAGATCAGCATCTTCATGAACGTGTTCAACGCCCACTCGAACCGCTCGCCGGTCGACGGCGAGGTGAGGCGGCGCTGGTACCATCCTGGCACGTTCCTGAACGCGTCCCTCGACAAGGCGGCGCTCGAGAACGAGCGCAACGCCTTGTGGATTCACGCCGAAGCGGGCGACGTCACCTGCGTGCAAGTCGCGGGCCTCGTCGCCCGGCGGATCCTGTGCTATGTCGACCAGGGGACGCCGCTGCACCGCGGCCAGCGCTTCGGTTTCATCCGCTTCGGCTCGCGCGTCGACGTGTACCTGCCGAAGAACGCGACCGTCAAGGCCGCGCTCGGCGACAAGGTGCACGCGGCCACCAGCATCATCGCGGTGCTGTAGCCCGTGGCGGACCTCGACGCCCACAAGCCGCCGCTGCGGCCGCTGCTCAACCAGACGATCCGCAGGCGCGGGATCTACCTGCTCCCGAATCTCTTCACGACCGCGGCGCTGTTCGCCGGGTTCTACGCCATCGTGCAGGGCATGAACCAGCAGTTCGAGCTGGCTGCCATCGCGATCGTCGTGGCGATGGTCCTCGACGGACTGGACGGACGCGTCGCTCGGCTCACCCGCACCCAGAGCGCGTTCGGCGCCGAGTACGACTCGCTCTCGGACATGGTTTCCTTCGGCGTGGCGCCCGCGCTCGTGATGTACGAGTGGGCGCTGAAGGATCTCGGCCGCATCGGCTGGGTCGCGGCGTTCGTCTACTGTGTCGGTGCGGCCTTGCGACTCGCGCGCTTCAACACGAACCTCGGCGTGGTCGACAAGCGCTTCTTCCAGGGATTACCCAGCCCGGCGGCCGCAGCGCTGGTCGCGGGGTTCGTCTGGCTCGCGAACGACAACAAGATACCCGTGAGCGAGTACGGCATGCCGTGGCTGGCGACGCTTCTCACGGTGTACGCGGGCATTACCATGGTGAGCAATGTCCCGTTCTACAGCTTCAAGGACATCAACCTGAGGCGCAGCGTCCCGTTCGCGGTGATCCTGCTGATCGCGCTGGCATTCGTGCTGATCTCCGTCGACCCGCCCATCATCGGATTCCTGCTGTTCGTCGCGTACGGAGTGTCGGGCTACGTCTACTGGATCTGGCGGCGGCGCCCGCGCACCCGTGCCGCTCCGCCCCCGCCGCCGTGACGTTGTTGCGCCCCGGCACGAAACTCGCTATATTCGGCGCCATGCGAGTCCACACGCTCGTTCTGCTTCTGCCTCTCGGCGGCCTGCTTCCGGGCCTGCTGCTGCGCCTCGCGCGCTAAATACCCCACTCCCAATTCGGCAGTACCCGGCCGCAGCCTCGAAAGAGCGCTGCGAATGAACCTCACGGTTCGACACGGAGGCGCTCCATGACAGACCGATTGACCATTTTCGACACCACCATGCGCGACGGCGAGCAGAGCCCGGGCGCGTCCATGACGAAGGACGAGAAGCTGCGCATCGCGCGCCAGCTGGAGCGCCTTCGCGTCGACGTGATCGAGGCCGGCTTCGCGGCGTCGAGCCCGGGAGATTTCGAGGCCGTGCAGGCGGTGGCGGGACTGATCCGCGAGAGCGTCGTCTGCTCGCTCGCGCGCGCCAACGACCGCGACATCGGCCGCGCCGCCGAGGCGGTCAGGCCCGCACGCCGCAAGCGCATCCACACCTTCATCGCCACCTCGCCCATCCACATGGAGAAGAAGCTGCGGATGACGCCCGACCAGGTGCTCACCGAGGCCGTGAACGCGGTGCGCTACGCGCGCAAGTTCACCGACGACGTCGAGTTCTCGCCCGAGGACGCCGGGCGCTCCGACGTCGATTTCCTCTGCCGCGTGCTCGAGGCGGTGATCAGGGAAGGCGCCGGGACCGTCAACATTCCCGACACGGTGGGCTATACCATGCCCGAGCAGTTCGGCGCGCTGATCCGCACGCTGCGCGAGCGCATCCCGAACGCGGACAAGGTGGTGTGGTCCGTGCACTGCCACAACGATCTCGGCCTCGCGGTCGCGAACTCGCTCGCCGCGGTGATGAACGGCGCGCGCCAGGTGGAGTGCACCATCAACGGGCTGGGCGAGCGCGCCGGGAACGCGTCGCTCGAGGAGATCGTCATGGCGGTACGCACGCGCCAGGACGTCTTCCCCTGCGACACGCGCATCGACTCGACGCAGATCGTGCCGGCGTCGCGGCTCGTGTCGGGCATCACCGGCTTCCCGGTGCAGCCGAACAAGGCGATCGTCGGCGCCAACGCCTTCGCGCACGAGGCGGGCATCCACCAGGACGGCGTGCTGAAGAGCCGCGAGACCTACGAGATCATGCGCGCGCAGGACGTGGGCTGGTCGGCGAACAAGCTCGTGCTGGGCAAGCATTCGGGCCGCACCGCGTTCAAGCAGCGCCTCAAGGAGCTCGGGATCGAGCTCGACTCCGAGGACGCCACGAACGCCGCCTTCCAGCGCTTCAAGGACCTTGCCGACAAGAAGCACGAGATCTTCGACGAGGACCTGCAGGCGCTCGTTTCCGACGAGGCGCTCAGCTCGGACGCGGAGCACTGGCGCCTGGTCGCGATGCGCCAGGTCAGCGGGACGAGCGAGCGCCCGCGCGCGACGGTGGTGCTATCGGAAGCCGGCAGCGACCGCAACGCCGACGCCGAGGGCGACGGCCCGGTGGACGCCACCTTCAAGGCGATCGAGTCGCTCGCGAAGAGCGGCGCGGACCTTCTGCTCTACTCGGTGAACGCCGTGACCCAGGGCACCGAGTCGCAGGGCGAGGTGACCGTGCGGCTGTCGAGGGGCGGACGCATCGTCAACGGTGTCGGCGCCGACACCGACGTGATCGTCGCGTCGGCGAAGGCCTACGTCAACGCGCTGAACAAGCTGCACAGCAAGGCGCAGCGGATCAATCCCCAGGTGTAGAAAGCTTGAGGGCGATCGCCGCGAGGCGGCGCCCCAGCGCGCGCGCGAGCCTGCGCTCGTCCTCGTCGACCGCGCGCTCCGATCCCGGTCCGGCGACGTGGCTCGCGCCGTAAGGCGTGCCTCCCGTGCGCGTGCTCATCAGCTCGGGCTCGGTGTAAGGCAGCCCGACGATCAGCATGCCGTGGTGGAGCAGGGGCAGCATCATCGACAGCAGCGTCGCCTCCTGGCCGCCGTGAGCGCTCGCGGTCGAGGTGAACACGGCCGCGGGCTTCCCCGCGAGCGCGCCTTTGAGCCAGAGCGAGGAGGTGCCGTCCCAGAACTGCTTCATCGCGGCCGCCATGTTGCCGAAGCGGGTGGGGCTGCCCACGGCGATGCCGGCGCACTCCTCGAGGTCGCGCAGCTCGCAGTAGGGCGCGCCCGACTCGGGCACGGGCGGCTCGGCGACCGCGGTCGCGGCCGCCACGCGCGGCACGGTGCGCAGCCGCGCCTGTGCGCCCGGCACCTCGTCGATGCCGCGCGCGACCCATTGCGCCAGCTCGCGCACGGCGCCGCGCTGGCTGTAGTAGAGGACGAGGATGTCGGACACGGCTCGGGAGGAGGCGGGATCGCGCTGGTATTATAGGCGCGAGGCCCTTTACGGCCGTTTCCCATGCGCCATCGGCTGCGGCAGCTCGGACGCTTCATCCTCCACGTCCTGCGGCGTTTCCAGGAGGAGCGCTGTCTTCAGGTCGCCTCGAGCCTGACCTATACGACGCTGCTCTCGCTCGTGCCGCTGCTGACGGTGGCGCTGACCCTGATCTCGGCCTTCCCCGCGTTCCAGGATTTCACGGCCAACGTGGACGATTTTCTCTCCGAGAACGTGCTGCCCGAGCCGATCGCGAACGTCATCTCGACCTACATCCAGGAGTTCACCGAGAAGGCGGCCCGGCTCACCGCGCTCGGCGTCGCCGGGCTCGCGGTCACGTCGTTCCTGCTCATGTACACGATCGAGCGCGCCTTCAACGTGATCTGGCGCGTGCGCAGGGGCCGCGGCATCGCGCAGCGCGTGGTGATGTACTGGAGCATCCTCACGCTCGCGCCCGCGCTGATCGGCGCGAGCCTCACCATGACCACCTTCGTCATCAGCCGGTCGCTCGGCTGGATGGAGACCGCCTGGGTCGGGGACACGGCGCTCAAGCTGATCCCGCCGCTGTTCACGGTCACGGCGTTCACGCTGCTCTATTACATCGTGCCGAGCCGGCCCGTCCGGCCCGCGCACGCCCTGATCGGCGGGCTCGTGGCGGGCGTGGCGTTCGAGATCATGAAGCGCGGCTTCGCGCTCTACGTCGCGCTCACGCCGACGTACACCATGGTGTACGGCGCTTTCGCCACCATCCCGGTGTTCCTGGTGTGGATCTACGCGTCCTGGGTGGTGACCGTGATGGGCGCGGTGGTCACGGCGCTGCTGCCCGATTACCGGCTGCTCCGCGGCGAGAGCCGCGCCGCAACGGGAGAAGCGTTCGCGGAGGCGCTGCAGGTGCTGCGCGTGCTGGTCGGCTCGCAGCGGCGCGCCGACACGCCGGATATCCGGCGCATCTGCGAGCTCACGGGCGTTACGCGCGAGTCCTGCGAGACGGTGCTCGAGCGCCTGTCCGACGCGGGATGGGTCGCGCGGGCCGCGGGATGGCGCTGGGTCCTCGCGTGCGATCCGGACACCGTGACGATCGCGCACGTGCATCGCCGGTTCGTGATCGACGCGGAACGGCTGGCCGAGCGCGCGGGCGAGGGCGCCACGCGCGAGGTCCTGCAGCGCATCGCGGGCGACGTCGCGCGCGATCTCGACGCACCGATCGCGTCGCTCGCGCGGGAGCCCGACGACGAAGGGCTGAGCCGCATCGGTCCGGCGGAGGCGCGGACCTCGTTCCCGAGGAGAAATCGAAGTGACGGCAAGCCCTGATTCGAAATCGCCGCCGCGGCGCGAGCGCCTGATCGTCGCGCTCGACGTCGCGGGCGCCGACGAGGCGCGGCGCCTGGTCGAGCGCCTCGGCGATTCGGCGTCCTTCTACAAGGTCGGGCTGGAGCTGTTCATGTCCGGGGCCGCGTTCGAGCTCATCGGCTGGCTCAAGCAGCGCGGCGCCAGGGTGTTCGCCGACTTCAAGCTGTTCGACGTTCCCGAGACGGTGGCGGCGGCGGTGCGCTCGCTCGCGCGCCACGGGGCCGCTTTCGCCACCCTGCACGGCAACCAGGCGATCATGGAAGCCGCCGGCCGGGAAAAAGGCGCGATGAAGATACTCGCCGTGACCGCTCTGACCAGCCTCGACCGCGGCGACCTGGACGACCTCGGGTTCCGCTGCGACGTCGAGGCGCTCGTGCTCTCTCGCGCGCGCCGCGCGCTCGCGGCGGGATGCGACGGCGTGATCTCGTCGGGCCTCGAAGCGAGCGCGCTCAAGCGCGAGCTGGGGGAGCGTCTCCTGGTCGTGACGCCGGGCATCCGCCCGGTCGAGAACCGGCCCGCCGACGACCAGAAGCGCACCGTCGACGCCGCGCAGGCGTTCCGCAACGGCGCCGACTACATCGTCGTGGGACGTCCGATCCGCAACGCGCCCGACCCGCGCGCGGCGGCGCTCGCCATCCAGGGAACGATCGCGGAGATTTTTCCGCGCTAGCCCGGGCGCGCCGGAGCCGCGGCGCCCGCGAGCTTGCCGTCATAGCGCCAGTTTCCGCGCCACGCGGAGAACACCGCGTTCGAATACTCGCGCCGGCCGATGCTGCCGTTGTAGCGCGCGAGCGCGCGCGTCAGGTCGCCGCGCTCGATGTCGATGTAGTGCTTGAGGATGACGCAGCCGTAGCGCAGGTTGGTGCGCAGGCTGAACAGGTTGTCGCCCTTGCGGCCGACGAGCTCCACCCAGAACGGCATGACCTGCATGTAGCCGCGCGCCCCGGCGCGCGACACGGCGTACTTGCGGAAGTTGCTCTCGACCTGGATGACCGCGAGCACGAGCTGCGGATCGAGCCCCGCGAGCGTGGCCTCGTAGTGGACGGGGCGCAGGAAATCGAGCCGCGTCCGGAAGCTCGGGACCTTGCGCTCCAGGCGGTGCGACATCTCGGTCAGCCAGTTCACCGCCTCGATCGAGTTCGTGAAGCCGTGCTCGGGCGCGGGCTTGTCGGCGATCGCCGCGTGCAGGCCGGCCTGCACGCTCTCGGCGAGCGGCTCGTAGATCTGCGCGCCGGCGAAGGCTTCGCCGGCGAAGGCCGCGAGCAATACGGAAAGCGCCAGCGCAGGACCTCTCACTTCCCTCGTTCCTCCAGCAGGCTCAGGGCCTCTTCGACCGGCACCTTGCGCGGCTCCTTCTCGCGCCGCGGCTGGTATTCGACGACGCCCTCCTTGAGGCCGCGCTCGCCGATGACTACCCGGTACGGGATCCCGGTGAGCTCGGCGTCCGCGAACAGGACGCCTGGCCGCTCGTCGCGGTCGTCGAGCAGCACTTCGATGCCGGCTTTCGTGAGCTGCGCGTACATCGCATCGGTCGTCTCGCGCACGGCCGCACTCTTCGCGTACCCGATCGGGATGAGCACGGCCCGGAACGGCGCGATCGGCTCCGGGAATATGATGCCGCGCTCGTCGTGGTTCTGCTCGATCGCCGCGCCGACGATGCGCGTCACGCCGATGCCGTAGCAGCCCATCTCGAACGGGCGCTGCTGCCCGGCCTCGTCGAGGAAGGTGGCCTTCATCGCCTCGGAGTACTTGGTCCGCAGCTGGAAGATGTGGCCGACCTCGATCCCGCGGACGATTCTCAGCGCGCCCTTGCCGTCGGGGCTCGGGTCGCCGTCGACGACGTTGCGGATGTCGGCGACGTCGGCCGGCTCGGCGAGATCGCGCCCGAAGTTCACGCCGGCGAGGTGGAAGCCCTCCTCGTTCGCGCCGCACACGAAGTCGCTCATGGCGGCGACCGAGCGGTCGGCGACGATCTTGACGTTCGCGCCGACCGGACCGATGTAGCCCGGCTTGCACCCGAGCGCCTGCTCGATCTCGGCGTCGGCGGCGAAGCGGAACTCGCCGATCGTCTTCTGCGCCTTGATCTCGTTCAGCGTGTGGTCGCCGCGCACGAGCAGCAGCGCGAGGCGCCCCTCGTTCATGACCGCGATGGCCTTCACGGTCGCCGCGAGCGGCACGCCGAGCAGCGCCGCCACGTCCTCGCAGCGCGTCTTGCCGGGCGTCGGCACCTTGCGCATCGCCGCGCCGGGGGCCTTGCGCGGCGCCGCGGGCGCCACGGCCTCGGCGAGCTCGACGTTGGCCGCGTAATCCGATCCTTCGCAGTACGCGATCGCGTCCTCGCCCGAATCGGCGAGCACGTGGAACTCGTGCGATCCGGTCCCGCCGATCGAGCCCGGGTCGGCGGCCACCGCGCGAAAGCGCAGCCCGAGCCGCTCGAAAATGCGCGTGTAGGTCTCGTGCATGTTGCGGTACTCGCGCTGCAGGTCGGCGTAGCTCGCGTGGAAGGAGTACCCGTCCTTCATCGTGAACTCGCGACCGCGCATCACGCCGAAGCGCGGCCGGATCTCGTCGCGGAACTTCGTCTGGATCTGGTAGAAATGCACCGGCAGCTGGCGGTAGCTGCGGATCTCGCGCCGCGCGATATCGGTGATCACTTCCTCGTGCGTCGGCCCGATGACGAAGTCGCGCTCGTGCCGGTCCTTGAAGCGCAACAGCTCGGGCCCGTATTTCTCCCAGCGCCCGGACTCCTGCCACAGCTCGGCGGGCTGCACCGCGGGCATGAACAGCTCGAGGGCGCCGGCGCGGTTCATTTCCTCGCGGACGATCGCTTCGACCTTGCGCACCACGCGCAGCCCCATCGGCAGCCACGTGTAGATGCCGCCCGCGAGCCGGCGGATGAGACCGGCGCGCAGCATCAGGTTGTGGCTGATCAGCTCGGCGTCGGCGGGAGCTTCCTTGAGCGTCGCGAGAAAATAGCGGGAAGTGCGCATGGGTGGGCGGGCAAAGCGACCCATTTTACTTCAATGGAACAGGGGACTTGCTCGCCTTCAAATCGCCGGCAAAGTGTGGAACAATGAAGCCGACTGATTTTTTGCTGGATGGAACATGCTCGATCGAGACGGCTATCGGCCGAACGTCGGCATCGTCCTGTGCAACGGGCGCAACGAGGTGTTCTGGGGCAAGCGGGTGCGGGAGCATTCCTGGCAGTTTCCGCAGGGTGGCATCAAGCACGGCGAGACGCCGGTGCAGGCGATGTACCGCGAGCTGCGCGAGGAAGTCGGCCTCATGCCCCCCCACGTGAAGATCCTCGGGCGCACGCGGGACTGGCTGCGCTATGAAGTGCCGGCGCAGTGGCTGAAGCGCGACTGGCGCGGCAATTACAAGGGCCAGAAGCAGATCTGGTTCCTGCTGCGCCTCGTCGGGCGCGATTGCGACGTGTGCCTGCGCGCCTCGCCCAAGCCCGAGTTCGACGCCTGGCGCTGGCACGATTACTGGATACCGCTCGATGCTGTCGTGGAGTTCAAGCGCGACGTCTATCAGCAGGCGCTCACCGAGCTCGCCCGCTACCTGTTCCGAGAGCCCAAGAGCCGCGCCCAGGCCGCTTCGGCCGGATCACCCTGAGCGCGGCGAGTGCCGGTCGCCTTGACAAACCCGCAGCGGCGGCGCTATACATGGTCCACTGATTAGAACCAGTCTAGTTTTCCTCCCATTCCCCCAAGGAGACCGCAATGCAGCTCAAAGGCTCGAAAACCGAGGGCAATCTCAAGGCCGCGTTCGCCGGCGAATCCCAGGCGAACCGCCGCTATCTCTACTTCGCCGCGAAGGCCGACGTCGAGGGTCAGAACGACGTCGCCGCGGTGTTCCGGTCGACCGCCGAGGGCGAGACCGGGCACGCGCACGGGCACCTCGAGTACCTCGAGCAGTCGGGCGACCCCGCGACCGGCCTGCCGATCGGCAACTCTCGCTCCAACCTGAAAGCCGCGATCGCGGGCGAGACGCACGAGTACACCGACATGTATCCGGGCATGGCGAAGCAGGCGCGCCAGGAAGGTTTCGGCGAGATCGCCGACTGGTTCGAGACGCTGGCGAAAGCCGAGCGCTCCCACGCCAACCGCTTCCAGAAGGCGCTCGACGCGCTGTCGGACTGAGCCGATCGTGTCGAAGAGGCGGAAGGCCGGCGCCTTCCGCCTTTTCTCTTTCGGCAGCGTGCCCTCCCCATGACCCAGCGCGAAGGCAGCCTCGAAGCCCCGACGCGCCACCCGATCGCGTGGCGCTCGCCCGATTTCCTGGACGAGCCGAAGCTGTTCGCGGAGATGGAGCGCATCTTCGAGATCTGCCACGGCTGCCGCCGCTGCGTGAACCTGTGCACGACCTTCCCGACGCTGTTCGACCTCGTCGACGAGAGCGCGACGATGGAGGTCGACGGCGTCGAGAAGCCGAAGTACTGGAACGTGGTCGACCAGTGCTA
>DATDMW010000120.1:0-6147 GCA_036518595.1 Burkholderiales bacterium | reverse complement strand
GTGATCGAGATCGGGTCGACGGTGCTGGTCGGCTTCGACGAGGCCGAGTACGCGGCGGCGGTGCGGCGATGAGCCGCAACGGCATCGGCCAGTCGGTCCGGCGCGTCGAGGATCCGCGCTTTCTCACCGGGCGCGGCCGCTACGTCGACGACATCGTGCTTCCGCGCATGGCGCACGGCGCGGTCGTCGTCTCGCCGCACGCGCACGCGAGGATCCGCTCGATCGACGCGACGGCCGCGCTCGCCGCGCCGGGCGTGCTCGCCGTGCTCACGGGCGCCGACGCCAAGGCCGAGGGCCTGGGCGGCATCCCGCCGCTGTTCATGCCCGAGGACATGGGCGGGCCGAAGGGCTACCGCACGTTCCGGCCGCTGCTCGAGGCGGCGAAGGCGCGCTACGTCGGCGACCGCATCGCCTTCGTCGTGGCCGAGACGCCCGAGCAGGCGCGCATCGGCGCGGAGCTGGTGGAGGTCGATTACGAGCCTCTGCCCGCCGCGGTGAACGTCGAGGATGGAGCGAAGGAGGGCGCGCCGCGAGTCTGGGACGACAACGCCGCGGGCAACCTTGCGTTTCCGCTCATGATGGGCAACAAGGACGCGACCGACGCCGCGTTCGCGAAGGCGAAGCACGTGGTATCACTGCGTCTGCGCAACAACCGCCTCTGCGCGAACTCGCTCGAGCCGCGCGCGACGCTGGGGGATTTCGCGAACGGCGCGTACACGCTGTATACGAGCTCGCAGAACCCGCACGGCGTGCGCCAGATCCTGGCGCAGCGCGTCTTCTCGATCCCCGAGACCTCGCTTCGCGTGATCGCGCCCGATGTCGGCGGCGGCTTCGGCATGAAGGGCGACGTCTATCCCGAGGATGGCCTCGTGCTCTGGGCGTCGCGGCGCCTCGGGCGGCCGGTGAAGTGGGTCGGCACGCGCACCGAGTCGATGCTCGGCGACAACCACGGGCGCGACCAGCTCGTCGACGCCGAGATGGCGCTCGACGCCGACGGCAAGATCCTGGCGCTGCGCGCGCACAGCCTGCACGCGGTCGGCGCGTACGTCACCAACGCCGGCGTGGTGCCGGTGCTGTGCGCGCTGCGCAATATCCCGAACGTCTACGTCGTGCCGGCCTTCCACGTCGCGGCGAAGGCGACGTTCACGCATACCACGCCGCTCGGTCCTTACCGCGGCGCGGGACGGCCCGAGGCCGCGTACGTGATCGAGCGCCTGATGGACGCGGCGGCGCGCAAGCTCGGGCTCGACCCGGTGGAGATCCGCCGGCGCAACTACATCGCGAAATTCCCGCATGCGACCGGCACCGGCTGGACCTACGATTCGGGCGATTTCGCGCGGCTCACCGACCGCGGCGTGGAGCTCGCCGACTGGGGCGGCTACGCCGCGCGCCGGGAGGCGTCGCAGCGGCGCGGCCGGCTGCGCGGGCGCTCGTTTATCTACTACCTCGAGGACTCGGGCGTCTTCAACGAGCGCATGGAGATCCGCTTCGACGCGGGCGGCACCGTCACCATCGTCGCCGGCACCTTGTCGCACGGGCAGGGGCACGCGACGACCTACGCGCAGCTCGTCTCGGACTGGCTCGGCGTGCCGTTCGAAAGCATCCGCCTGGTGCAGGGCGACACCGATGCGGTTCCGTTCGGACGCGGCACCTATGCGTCGCGCAGCGCCATGCTCGGCGGCTCGGCGCTGAAGGCCGCGTCCGACGCGGTGATCGAGAAGGCGAAGCCGCTGGCCGCGCACCTGCTCGAGGCCGCGCCGGCCGACCTCGAGTTCGCGGACGGGAAGTTCAGCGTGGCCGGCACCGACCGCGGCGTCCCGCTCACCGAAGTCGCCAAGGCCTTCCACCGCCCGGTGGGGCTGCCGCCGCAGTTCGGCGTCGGTCTCGACGCGAGCGGGGCCTCGAGCCACCCGCCGACCTTCCCCAACGGCTGCCACGCCTGCGAGCTCGAGGTCGACCCGGAGACGGGCGTGGTGACCATCGACCGCTACGTCGTCGTCGACGACGTCGGCCGCGTGATCAATCCGATGATCTGCCACGGCCAGGTCGAGGGCGCGCTCGCGCAGGGGATCGGCCAGGCGCTGATGGAGAACGTCGCCTTCGACGCCGAGAGCGGCCAGATGCTCTCGGCGAGCTTCACCGACTACGCCATGCCGCGCGCCGACGACCTGCCGCCGCATTACGAGCTCGACTTCGTCGAGGTTCCCGCGAAGACCAACCCCCTCGGGGTCAAAGGTGTGGGCGAGGCGGGCTGCGTCGGCGCGCCGCCCGCGGTGATGAACGCGCTGCTCGACGCGCTCGCGCCGCTCGGCGTCGAGCACCTCGACATGCCGGCGACGCCCGACCGCGTCTGGCGCGCGATCGGGGCGGCGAAGAAAGGCTAGTCGATCTTGATGTGAGCGTCGGCGACGACCTTCGCCCAGCGCGCGAGGTCGGCCTTGATCAGCGCGGCGAGCGCCTCGGGCGTGCTGGTCGTCGGGATCATGCCCTGCTTCACGAGCTGGTCCTTCACCGTCGCGTTCTCCATCACCGCGTTCACGTCGCGGTTCAGGCGCGCGATGAGCTGAGGCGACGCCTTGCCCGGCGCCATCACGGCGTACCAGGCGTCGACGTCGTCCATGAAGTCGATGCCCTGCTCGCGGAAGGTCGGCGCGTCGGGGTATTGCGGCGAGCGCTTCGCGCCCGTTACGGCGAGCGCGCGGATCTTGCCCGCGCGCACGTACGGCAGCGACGAGTGCACCAGCGTGAACATCATCGCCACCTGGCCGCCGACCAGGTCGGTCATCGCCCCGGCGAACCCCTTGTAAGGCACGTGGATGATGTCGAGCCCGAGCCGCTGCTTGATCAGCTCCATGCCGACGTGGTGCGGCGTGCCGTTCCCGGGCGAGGCGAAGTAGTACTTGCCCGGGTTCTTGCGGATGATGTCGATCGCCTCCTTCATGTTGTGCGCGGGGAGGACGGTCGGGTTGACCGCGAAGGTGTAGGTCGCGAGCGCGATCTTGCTGATCGGCGCGAGGTCGGTGACCGGGTCGTAGGGCAGGTTCTTGAACAGCGCCGGCGTGATCGTGTAGGTGTTGACCGTGACCATCAGCGTGTGGCCATCGGGCTCGGCCTTGGCGACGGCATCGGTGCCGATGTTGCCGCTCGCGCCGGGCTTGTTCTCGACCACGACCGGCTGCTTCCAGCGCTCAGACAGCCTCGGGCCGATCACGCGCGCGAGGATGTCGATGCCGGTGCCCGTGGTGAACGGCACGACCAGCGTGACCGGGCGCGATGGAAACGTCTGCGCGCCGGCACAGAAGGAAACGAGAGAAGCGGCGAGCGCCGCGGCCAGGAGTCTCATGGAACCTCGCGAGGGCGTAGGGGTCCGAACGCGTTCGGTTTTAGACCATGACGGCGCCTCGTGTCAACGCCGCGGCCCCCGATCGTCTGCGCGGAAAGGCTCAGCTGCTCGGGTGCGGCGCTCCCGGCGCCGCGTGCCCGCTCTCCGTCGTGTCGATGCCGAGCGGCACGTACAGCAGGCAGCGGCCCGCGAGCCCCGTCACGAGGGGCAGCACTCCGACGAGACCCCACCACCGGGCATTGCTCTCGAGTATGAATACCAGGCTCAGCAGCACCAGCCCGGCCACGATGCGGATCGCGCGATCCGTTGTTCCGACGTTTAGCTTCATGAGTCGCTCCTTTGCGATATAGGGCGAGCGCCTTGCGAATGCCGAGCTAGCTGCAGCCGCACGGCTTCGCGGCGCCGCCGCTGGCATGCGCCGTCGGCGCGACCTCGCCGCACCCCGTGTCGGCCGACGCCGGAACGGGGGCGTCGGCGAGGAGTCTGACGGCGGTGTCGAGCACCTTGCGTGCCGGCACTTGCCGGACCTTGTCGGCCAGGCCGATCGCTTCCGAGGTCTGCGCACCGGTGAGCCCCGCCTTTCTGGCGGCCGGGATGTGGTACTCGATGCACGAGATGCAATTGCTGCCCATTGCGGCGCCGAGCGACACGAGCGCGCGCTCGCGCGGGGTGAGAGGCATGCCAGTGTCCATAGTCGTCTCCAAGGATGTCTTTCATTCCCTTAGACGCGACGACTGAGGAATAGGATACGGGCCGGCGGGGAGCGGCCTCGGGCTCTCGATCGCGCGCCGCATCGCGGCGATCCACTCCGCCGCGCCTCGCGTTCGAATGACAAAAGCCCTCGGGTAGTCCCCCCGCTCCTGGCTCCTGTGTGCAGGAGAGAGCTTCCGCTCGTCCGCCCCCCACGGGGGACGATCCGAGCCGGGAGGACTTCCCGAAGGCTCGATTCCAGGATGGCAGGCCGCGCGCCTGGCGTGTTGATCCTCGTCAATCCCTCCGCGACGGGGCGGCTTTTTTGATATGCATCAAAGGGCTTTCTTCCGCGCGGACGAGACTGGTGAACATGCCGACCTACCTGATCCCCGAGCCGCCGGACTACCGGATCCTCGACGAGATCATGCGGCTCCTCAAGCCGCGCCGCGCGCGCGTCGCCCTCGGCACGCTGGCGCTGGCGGCAGCCGCGTATCTGGCCTTCGGTGCGATCTCGATCCCGAAAGTCGAGCTCGCGACCGTGACGCGCCGCGACGTCGTGCAGTCGGTCGTCGCGAGCGGACGGGTGGCCACGCCGAACCGCGTCGATATCGGCAGCCAGGTCGTCGGCACGGTCGCCGCGGTGCCGGTCGTCGAAGGCCAGGAGGTGAAGGCGGGACAGATGCTGATCGCGCTCGAGGCGAGCGAGGCGCGCGCCGGCGCGAAGCAGGCGGAGCTCGCGGTCGCCCAGGCCGAGGCGCGGCTGCGGCAGCTGCGCGAGCTGCAGCTCCCGGTGGCCGACCACGCGCTGCGCCAGGCGCAGGCGAACCTCGACAACGCGCGCGTGCAGCACGAGCGCAGCCGCCGCCTCTTCGAGAGCGGCTACGTCGGCAAGTCGGCGCTCGACGACGCCCGGCGCAACGTCGACGTCGCGCAGGCGCAGGTCGACTCCGCGCGCAAGCAGGTCGAGACGGCGCAGCCCGAGGGCAGCGACACGGCGGTCGCGCGCGCCGCGCTCGAGCAGGCGCGCGCCAGCCTGCAGATGGCGCGCTCGCGCCTGGGCTACACCGAGGTGCGCGCGCCAGCGGACGGCACCCTGATCGCGCGCGACGTCGAGCGCGGCGAAGCGGTGCAGCCGGGCAAGGCGCTGATGGTGCTCGCGCCGCACGGCGAGACGCAGCTCGTGCTGCAGATTGACGAGCGCAACCTCGCGAAGCTGAAGCTCGGCCAGAAGGCGCTCGCCTCGGCCGACGCGTACCCGTCGCAGCGCTTCGCCGCCGAGCTCGTCTACATCAATCCCGGCGTCGACGCGCAGCGCGGCACGGTGGAAGTCAAGCTGCGCGTCCCCGAGCCGCCGGCGTATTTGCGGCAGGACATGACCGTCTCGGTCGATATCGAGATCGAGCGGCACGCGGGCGCGCTCGCGCTTCCCGCGGACGCGGTGCGCGACACGGCCGGCGCGACGCCCTGGGTGCTCGCCGTCGAGTACGGGAGGACCGTGCGCCGCAACGTCAAGGTCGGCCTGCGCGGCGAGGGCGCGGTCGAGATCGTCGACGGCCTGCTCGAAGGCGGGCGCGTCGTGCCGGCGGGCAGCTCCGTCAGGGCGGGCCAGCGGGTGCGCGCGGCGGGCGATGCCTAGCTGGCTGCCGTTCGAGTGGATCGCGGCGAGCCGCTTCCTGCGCGAAGGCCGGATGCAGACGATCTCGATCCTGCTCGGCGTGTCGATCGGCGTCGGCGTGATCGTGTTCATGTCCGCGGCGCTCGCCGCGCAGCAGGCCAACATCATCCACCGCGTGCTCTCGGCGCAGGCGCACATCTCGCTGCTGCCGCCGAAGGAGGTGGCGCGGCCGCTGCGCGGCGACGTCGCCGAGGCCGCGATCGTGCAGAAGCCGTTCCAGCGCGTGCGCCCGATCGACCAGTGGCAGCGGATCCTGCAGCAGGTCGCCGCGATGCCCGCCGTGACGGCCGTGTCGCCCATGGCCGCGGGCTCGCTCCTCGCCGTGCGCGGCGAGGCGACGCGCGCGGTGACGGTGCAGGGCGTCGAGCCGGCGCTCTACTTCCGCATCGTCCCGCTGCCCGACAAGATCGTCGCCGGGCGGGCGCGTCTCGACGCC
>DATDMW010000119.1:0-2813 GCA_036518595.1 Burkholderiales bacterium | reverse complement strand
GGTCGAAACGCCGCTCGATCATGTCCGTCGCCGTCGCCAGCGCAAGCGCGTCGGAGGCGAACGCGCGCGGCGCGCCGCGGAACATGTTGCGGGGAAACTGGTCGAGGACGACCACGAGCGCAAGCGCCGCGAGCGGCGTCCCGCGCCACGACGCCAAAGCGCCGTCCGAGGCCTTCTTCCAGAGTGACGAGAACCGCTCGCGGATTTCGCGATCGAACTCGTCCGACTTGGTGAACCACGCCTTGCGCGCGCGGCCTCGCACCGGCGAGTCCGGCGCGCCGAACCAGAAATCGAGGACCTCGGGGAAGCGCGTCAGCTGCAAAGGCGGACGACGAAGTCGACCAGCATCGCCGGCGTGAAATAGCCCCGGAAGGCGACGGCGACGAGCGCGAGGAAGACGAGCGCGCCGAGCGCGAAGAGGATCTTCTGCGAGCGCGTCATGATCCCGGGATTGTAGCGCGGGACGCCCGCGGCTTCACCCAGAAGGCGAGCAGCAGCGCCGAGGCCGCCGCCACCGCGCCCGCGAAGGAGAACGCGATCGCCGCGCTCTCGAGCTGCCACAGCGCGCCGAAGATCGCGCCGGCCGGGATCGCGGCGATCCCGACCAGAAGGTGGTACCAGCCGAACGCCGTGCCCTGCTCGCCCTCGCGGCCGAATTCCTTGATCAGCGCGCGCTCGGCGCCTTCGGACAGGCCTTCGAGCGCGCCGTAGAAGAGGGTCACCGTCCACAGCCCGCCTGCCGTCGAGGTGGCGCAGACGAAGTAATACGCGGCCGCGAATCCGATCCAGCTGGTCAGCATCACGGCCTTGCGCCCGACGCGGTCGGACACGACGCCGCCCGCGTACGCGCCCGCGGATTTCATCGCGTTCAGCGCGGACCACAGCAGCAGCAGCTCGACCACGCTCATCCCGAGGCCGTGGCCGTAGAGCACGAGGAAGGTCTCCGACACGCGCGCGAAGGTGAACGCGCCGAGCACCAGGAGATAGCGCCGCATCCCGCCCGAGAGCACGCTCCAGCGCAAAGGCGGCAGCTTCTCCGGCGCCGAGCGCTGCAGCGCGTCGCGCACTATAGCGATCAGCAGCAGGCACAGCACGCCGGGGATCGCCGAGTACAGGATGTCGTTGTGCAGGCTGGTCCCGGCGTACGCGATCGCCGCCGCCGCGAGCAGCCCGCCCCCGACCGCGCCCGCGTTATCGAACGCGCGGTGCACGCCGAACGCCTTCCCCGTCAGCTCGCGCGGCGCCACGTCCGCGACCCAGGCGTCGCGCGGCGCGCTGCGGATGCCCTTCCCCACGCGGTCAATGCTGCGCAGGATCAGCACGGTGACCCACCCGCCCGCGAGCGCGAGCAGCGGCCGCGCGAGGTTCGAGAGCGCGTAGCCTGCGATCACGAGCGGCTTGCGCCGGCCGAGCGTCACGTCGGAATGCCGCCCGGCCCAGAGTCGCAGAAAACTGGCGACCGCGTCGGCCACGCCCTCGACCAGGCCGAGAGCGACCGGGCCCGCCGCGAGCACCGTCGCGAGCACGATCGGGATCAGCGGGATGACGATGTCGCTCGCGACGTCGTTCAGGAAGCTGACGAGGCCGAGGGCGTAGACAGTGCGCGGAAGCCTCGTGTTTGAGCGATCGGTCATGTCGAGTGGCGCCCCGAAGACGAATCGAACGTCCGACCTGCCCCTTAGGAGGGGGCCGCTCTATCCACTGAGCTACCGGGGCGCTGAACGGGAATTATCGCATGGACGATAATACGGGCGTCTGTATACGAACAGTGATCCGGAGCCCGCATGCTGGTCCTTTCCAACGAAGACGTCGAGCGCCTGCTGCCGATGGCCGATTGCATCGCGGCGCTCGAGCCGATGTACGCCGACTATGCGAACGGCCGCGCGCTGCTCTCGCCGCGCGTGGACAACATCGCGCCGGGGAAGCTCGACGACGGCTACTACGCGTTCAAGCACATGGGCGGCACGTGGCCCGCGCGCGGGATCCAGGCGCTGCGCATCAACTCGGACGTGATCACGCACCCGCTCGTCGCCGGCAAGCCGCGGCGCGTGAAGCGGCCGCTCGCGAACGGGCGCTGGGTCGGGCTGGTGCTGCTGTTCTCGACCGAGACGGGCGCGCTGCTCGCGATGTTCCCGGACGGGGTGATGCAGCGGATGCGCGTCGGGGCGGCGAACGGGATCGCGATGAAGCACCTCGCGCGCGCGGACGCGACGACGCTCGCGCTGATCGGCGCCGGATGGCAGGCGGGGGCGCAGCTGATGGCGGCGCTCGCGGTGCGCGCGTTCCGCGAGGTGCGCGTGTTCAGTCCGCGCAAGGACAGCCGCGACGCCTTCGTCGCCGAGGCGCGGAGCCGTCACCCGGGCGTCGAGATCCGCGCGGTCGATTCGGCGCAGGCGGCCGCGGCCGGCGCGGACGTGATCGCGGCGGCGACGTCGTCGATGGTGCGCGTGATCGATCCGGCGTGGCTGAAGCCTGGCGTCCACGCGAGCTGCATCAAGTCGCAGGAGGTCGACCGCGAGGTGTTCGCGCGCTGCGACCGGGTCGTGACGCACACCTCCGAGCAGCCGAAGGCCGAGGAGAACGTCCTCGCCGGAACGCCGAACGTGCCGGCGGAAAGCGGCCGCGGCTGGTGGAACGACGGCAAAACCGACCTCGCGCGCTTCTCGGACCTGGGGCGGATCGCCTCGGGCCGGCTGCCGGGACGCGCCCGCCCCGAGGAGATCACCCTGTTCGTCAACAACGTCGGGATGGGCCTGCAGTTCGCGGCCGCCGGCGCGCTGGTGCTCGAGCGCGCGCGCCAGGCGCGGGCCGGA
>DATDMW010000118.1:0-3427 GCA_036518595.1 Burkholderiales bacterium | reverse complement strand
CGGTGTCCTCGGCGATCGCGCGGGCGCTCGGCGCGGGAGCGCGCGACCGGGCGAACGCGCTGGCCGCGCACGCGTTCGCGCTCGCGATCGGGATGGCGGTCGTGTTCTCGGGGCTGATGCTCTCGACGGGGCCGATCGTGTACCGCTGGATGGGCGGCCGCGGGGCCGTGCTCGAGGCTGCGCTCGCCTATTCGGCGGCCGCGAGCGCAGCCGCGATCTCGATCTGCATGCTGAACATCCTCGCGAACGTCGTCCGCGGCACCGGCAACATGGCATTCCCCGCGGCGGTGCTGGTCGGAAGCGTCCTCGCGCACGTGGCCGTGTCGCCGGCGCTCATTTTCGGCTGGGGCCCGATGCCGGCGCTCGGGCCCGCCGGCGCCGGCTGGGGCCTCGCCGCCTCGTTCGGCATCGGCAGCGCCGCCCTCTTTGCCCATCTGCGAAGCCGCGACGCGACGGTCAAGCTGACGTTCGCCGGGCTGCCGCGGCGCGGGGATCTCTACCGCGACCTCTTCCGTGTGGGCGTCCCGGGAATGATCAATGTCGCCATCAACAACCTCACCGTCATCGTTCTCACCGGCGTGGCCGGACATCTCGGCCGCCAGGCCGCGATCGGCTACGCCATGGGCGCGCGCCTCGAGTACATCGTGATCCCGCTCGCGTTCGGCTTCGGCACCGCGCTGGTCGCCATGGTCGGAACCAACTGGGGCGCGAAGCAGCTGCCGCGTGCGCGCGCCATCGCGTGGATCGGCGCCGCGACGGTCGCGGCGGTGTGCGGAGCGGTGGGAGTGTTCTTCGCGCTCTTCCCCGGGCTGTGGATGGGCCTCTTCGGCCACGATGCCGAAGTGATGCGGCTGGGGACCCTCTATCTGCGGATCGCGGGCCCGATGTACGCGCTCTCGGGCCTCGGCATGGCCATTTACTTCGCGATGCAGGGCATAGGCTCGGTGGTCCCGGCCGTGCTGGCCAACGCCGGGAGACTGATCGTCAGCGCCGGCGGCGCGCTGGCCGCCGTGACCTGGCTCGACGCCGGTCCCTTGGGCGTTTTCACCGCGATCGCACTCGGCTTCGCTTTCTACGGGGCCGCGAACGCGGTCGTGCTCTCGCGACGCTGATTCACGAAAGGAGCTGACATGACTCGCTACGCATTCTTCTCGATCCTCTTCGCAGCCGGGATCGCCTGCGGCGCCGCTACGCCCGCGCCGCCGGCGCGGCGACCGATGCCCGGTCGCTCGTCCGATGCGCGCAAGGTTCCGGGCCGGGTTCTGCGGCAGCGGCTGTTCCGGGGAGGCGGCGGACCCTGCGATCCCTAGAACCCGATGCGCTGCTTCCTCGGTCCGCGGCTCTCGCCGACATCGCCGAGCGCGACCTCGTCGCGCCCCGCGAGCTTGGCGTTGCCGAACGCGTTCATCAGCACGCGACGCATCTCGCGCGGCGAGAGCTCCGAGACCTTGTCGGCGACCGCGTCGCCGAGCCGCTCGGGGAAGCCCTTGCCCCAGTCGTGGCTGGTGCGGATGTCGCTGTAGATCGACTGCGCGATGCGGATGGAGCCGTCGCGGTCGGGCGGCGTGATCTCGTACACGTTCATGCGGTTGAGGATCGGCTCCGGGATGCGCGACTCGTCGTTCGCGGTGGCGATCCAGACGACGGCGGACGCGTCGATCGGGATCTCGACGAACTCGTCGACAAACTCGGTCGCGGTCTCGCGCTCGAGCAGCGAGTAGAGCGCGCCCAGAGGATCGTACTGGCTCTCGGCGCTCGCCTTGTCGATCTCGTCGACCATGATCACCGGGTTCGCGTAGGTGCCGTTCAGGATCGTGTCGAACACCTTGCCCGGCTTCGCGTTCTTCCACTGCGAGGAAGCGCCCGAAATCACCCAGCCCGCGGTCATCGAGCTCATCGAGCAGAAGCCGAATCCCGTGGAGAGCAGGTGCGCGAGGCGCTTGCCGAAGTGGGTCTTGCCGATGCCCGGCTCGCCCAGGAGCAGCACCGGCGGCAGCTCCATGCAGTCGTTGGACGAGGCGCACAGCGCGATGTGCTTGCGCACGTCGTCGAGCACGTCGGCGAAGTTGGGGAGCTCGTCGTACAGGGATTCCATCGCCGGCACGCCCGAGGGCTTGACCGTGAGACGGGTTCCGCCCGCCTTGATCATCTTCTCGTAGGTCGTCTTGAGCGCCTCGTTCGCCGAAGGCGGAAGCTCCTGCAGCGCGCGGTCGACTTCCGCGACGTCGTACACATCCTTGAATCCGGCGATCGGGATGCTGAGCGCAGCTGCCGTCATTTTCTTCTCCCTGGACAGTTGCCCGAAAAACTTACCACGCAACCTCGCCTTATGCAATCGACATGCCTGCCCCTGAGACCCATTTAACGCCGCCGTGGTTTCCGAGTCGACACCGCGCGTCGGGCGAAACCGCCCGATCGGCACATCGCGAGCGTCAATTGGTCACATTCGCGTCGACCCGCTATAGTGCGCGCTTCTCCCGCTGAGCCCGCGAAATGGCAAACGCGTCGGCGTTTCGTCCCGAAGTGACGGCCTCGGAGCTGAACCGGCGCGGCGTCGGACAGCTGCCGGGGCTGGTCGGACTCCAGGTGCTCGAGGTGGCGGACGGCCGCGTGACCGGCCGCATGCCGGTCCGGCCCGACCTGCTCGCACCGAACGGCTTCCTGCACGCGGCGGCGATCATCGCGCTCGCCGACACGCTGTGCGGCTACGGCTGCGTGGCGCACCTGCCCGAGGGCGCGAAGGGGTTCACGACCGTCGAGCTGAAGAGCAATTTCCTCGGCACGCTGCTCGAGGGCGCGCTCGCGTGCGAGGCGCTCGCGGTGCATCGCGGGCGCAACACGCAGGTCTGGGACGCGACGGTCACCGACGAGGCGCGCGGCAGGCGCCTCGCGCTCTTCCGCTGCACCCAGATGGTCCTGTGGTGAGCGGGGTTGTACGGGCCTAGAAGCCGGCCTACCCCAACGGCCCCGCTTGCCAGGGGCGGCGGTTTCTGATTGAATCGGGTGTGATGAGCCGCGGCCATTTCTTCGCGTATTATTTTTTCGGCTTTCCCGCCCGCTGGCGGAGGGACTGAGCCCAGGCCGCATTCGACCGGATCCCCGAAACCGCCAGCGAACCCGCTGGCGGTTTTTTTTTGACAGAGGCAGACATGAGCACGACCGCCGAGCACGAGCTGCAAGCCCCCGAGGAGGCAACCATGCCCTACCAGGTGGACGACGTCCGCATCCGGGAGATCAAGGAGCTCGCCCCGCCGTCGCACCTGCTGCGCGAGTTCCCGACGAGCGACAGGACCGAGGCGCTCGCCTACAACACTCGGTCCGCGATCCACCGCGTGCTGCACGGGTCGGACGACCGGCTGGTGGTGGTGATCGGCCCGTGCTCGATGCACGACCCGAAGGCGGGCGTGGAGTATGCCCGCCGGCTGCG
>DATDMW010000117.1:0-14683 GCA_036518595.1 Burkholderiales bacterium | reverse complement strand
GAGAACTCGACCAGCGGCCGGATGCCGCTCGCCTCCGCGCGGTGGCACCAGTCCTGCAGCTGCCGCACGAGCTGCTCGCGCGACGCGCTCGAGCGCTCCCAGACGGCGCGCAGCTCGGCGCGCATGGAATAGACGGTGTTCAGCGCGCTCGACTTCTTCAGCATTTCGGCGAGATGGTGGCGCTGCGGCTCGGACAGGCTGTTCTCGTCGATATGCAGCCAGCGCTTGAGGCCGCGGAACAGGTGCACGTCGTGCGGCGCCAGGGCGCTCAGCTTCTTCATTTCCTCGGCGTACGTCGCGCGCAGCGACTTCGCGTACTTCGCCAGCACATCGTAGCGGTGCGTGATGACCGCCTGCAGCGTGTCGACGTCGACCGTGTGCTTCGCCTCGGCGAACCGGGGCGTCGGCGCCACCTTCTTCACCTGGGCGAGGCCGAGGCTCTCGAGCATGCGGATGTACAGCCAGCCGACGTCGAGCTCGTACCACTTGTTCGACAGCTTGGCCGACGAGGCGAAAGCGTGGTGGTTGTTGTGCAGCTCCTCGCCGCCGATCAGGATGCCCCAGGGCACGATATTGGTGCTCGCGTCCTCGGTCCCCCAGTTGCGATAGCCCCAGAAATGACCGATGCCGTTGATGACGCCCGCCGCCCAGAACGGGATCCAGGCGATCTGCGTGAGCAGGATCAGCGCGCCCGGCACCGGCCCGAACAGCACCAGATCGGTCGCGCCCATGATCGTGAGGCCGAGCACCGCGAAGCGCGACTAGATCTTGCGCTCGAGCCAGTCGTCGGGCGTCCCGTGACCGTAGCGCTCCATCGTTTCCTTGTTGTACGACTCCCTGACGTACAGGAAGACGCCGCCCCAGAGCACGCGGTTGATGCCGTACACCTGCGGGCTGTGCGGATCGTCGACGGTCTCGCACTTGGCGTGGTGCTTGCGGTGGATCGCCGCCCACTCCTTGGTCACCATGCCCGTGGTCAGCCACAGCCAGAAGCGGAAGAAGTGGCTGGGGATGGGATGCAGCTCGAGCGCCCGGTGCGCCTGGCAGCGGTGCAGGAAGATCGTCACCGAGGCGATCGTCACGTGGGTCAGCCCGAGCGCCACCAGCACCAGGCCCCACCAGGGAAGGTCGAAGACCCCGGAAAAGAAAAAGGAATCGGCAGGAATAGTCGTCATTTGACGCCGGATTCTACGTTAATTCGGTGAAAGGGCAAGCGGGGATTTCCTGGCTCCAGTCCTGAGGGTATTTTTACCGGAATCAAGATCTTGCCTCGGAATTTCCGCCCGTGATCTGGATCACTCTGCGGGGATAGGGAATCTCTATGCCGGCATCGCGCAAACCCCGCCAGATCGCGAGATTGATCTCCGAGCGCACGTTCGACGTGCCCTGCTCCGGGTCCCCGATCCAGAACCCGAGCTCGAGCTCGATCCCGCTGTCCCCGAAGCGCAGCACCAGCGCGCCCGGCTCGGGATCGCGCAGCACCCGGGGATGCGCGAGCGCGACGTCACGGAGAGTCGACATCGCGCGGTCGAGGTCGGTTCCATACGCGACGCTCACCGGGCACGCGACGCGCAGCATGCGGTCGCTGTGCGTATGGCTGAGCACGGTCGAGGTGATCAGCGTCTCGTTCGGGATGATCGCCTCGCGGCCGTCCTGCGCCCGCACCAGGGTGTAGCGCGAGGTGATGTCGAGCACCTTGCCGTGGAAGTTGTCGGCCGTGATCATGTCGCCGATCCGGATCGAGCGCTCGAGCAGGACGACGAAGCCGCTGACGTAGTTGCCCGCCACCTTCTGCAGCCCGAAGCCAAGCCCGACGCCGAGCGCGCCGCCGAAGACCGACAGCACCGTGATGTCGATGCCGACGAGAGGCAGCACCACCAGCAGCGCGATCAGCACCAGCAGCGCCCGGGACACGCGCGACAGCGCTACGCGCAGGCTGTAGTGCAGGCCTTCGGCGCGCATCAGGCGCGCCTCGATCGCGCTGCCCGACCACAGCGCCCCGAGCAGCGTGACGAAGGTCCAGAACGCGGCCTGGAGCACGAGCCACGCCGAGATGCGGTACCTGCCCAGGGTGAAGCCGGCGTCGTCGAGGCCCGCGACGACGGTCGGCAGCGCGCCGACGATGTAGAGCGCGAACACGACCCAGACGATCGCCGCAAGCGTGCGCTCGAGCCGGCCGAGCACGCCGCCCGGCGCGAACACGTGCCGCAAGGCATAGAAGAAGACGCGCACCAGCGCGAGCGAGCCGAGCAGCGGCACGGCGAGGTGAAGGAGGTCGACGCTCACCCGCACGTGCCGGATCAGCACCTCGCGAGCGACGATCACGATCAGCAGCGCCACGACCGGCGCGAGGATGCGCTTCAGCCCGCCGACGCCGAACTTCCAGACGCCGCTCGCCTCGATGCGGTCGAAGCGCGCGAGCCGGTTGACGAGCCACGAGACCGCGAGCGCGAGGGCGAGCGCCCCGATCTGCCAGACCACCTCGGGATGCTGCAGGTCGAGCCACGCCTCGTAGACGAGGTTCCTCATGCGGAGCGCTCGAGCACCGCGGCGAAGAAGCCGTCGGTCCCGTGCCGGTGCGGCCAGAGCTCGAGGAAGCGGTCGGCCTCGATCGCGATGCGCTCCTGCGCGAGCGCCTCGCCCGCCGGCCGCAGCGCGAACTCCGGGTGGCGCTCGAGGACAGGCTCGACGACGCCGCGGTCCTCCTCGTCGAGGATGCTGCACGTGGCGTAGACCAGCCGCCCGCCCGGCTTCACCAGGCGCGCCGCCGACTCGAGAATGGCGCGCTGCTTCGCGGCGAGCTCGACGACGTCGCCCGGCGTCTGCCGCCACTTGAGATCCGGGTTGCGCCGCAGGGTCCCGAGCCCGGTGCACGGCGCGTCGACCAGGACGCGGTCGATCTTCCCGGCGAGGCGCTTGACGCGCGCATCGTTCTCGCCCGCGAGGCGCTGCGGGTGCACGTTGGACAGTCCCGAGCGGGCGAGCCGCGGCTTGAGCTTCGCGAGCCGCGCATCCGACACGTCGAACGCGTACAGCCGCCCGCTCGAGCGCATGAGCGCCCCGAGCGCGAGCGTCTTGCCGCCCGCCCCGGCGCAGAAGTCCACGACCATCTCGCCGCGCCGGGGCGCGAGCAGGCGGCAGACGATCTGGCTGCCCTCGTCCTGCACCTCGACCGCTCCGTCGGCGAACAGCGGGTGGCGGTTGATCGCGGGATGACCCGCGACGCGCATGCCGTCCGGGGAAAACGGTGTCGGCTCGGCGCCCATGCCCTCGGCGCGCAGGCGCTCGAGCACCTGCTCCCGCGACGCCTTGGCGACGTTGACCCGCAGGTCGAGCGGCGCCGGCGCCAGCAGCCCGCGTGCGATCTCGAGCAGGCCTGCGTCGTCGAAGCGCGTCCGCAGGCGCTCGATCAGCCAGTCGGGCAGCTCGCACTCGACCTCGAACGGCTGCGGCGCGTGGGCCTCGCGCTTGACCTCGCGCAGCCACCCGGGCTCGTCGCCGCGCGCGAGCGGCTCGAGCTCGCGCAGGTTGGCGCCGAGCAGGACCGCCCAGGCGGCGAGCACCAGGCGGCGAGCGCCGGTCGCGCCGGCGACGCGCTCGAGGAGGCGCCGCCGCCGCAGCACCGCGTAGACGGTGTCGGCCACCAGGGCGCGGTCGCGCTGGCCCAGCGCCGGGTGATCCCGGAAGTACGCCGAGAGCGAAGCGTCGGCCGCGCGCTCGAGCGGAAGCACGGCCGCCAGCGCGCCGCAGCACGCGTCGAGCAGCGCGCGCGAATAGCGCCGCGAGGACTCCGCGCGCGCCGTTTCCACCGCCGACGGAACGGCCATGGCGCGCGTCATTCCTCGATTCGGGTGACGACCTGGTCGAGGCGCGTGCCGTCCTTCTCGACGACGAGCACCCGCACGGGCACGAAATTGCGCTTCTCGTCCAGCCAGACCTCGGTCTGGCGCGAATCGTCGGGCGTTCGCTGCTTGACGAGATGCAGCGTCTGGAGATCCCCCATCGGGGTCTTGAGCGTCTCGCCGCCCGCGACGGCGTAGTCGTAGCGCACCGGCGCGCCGCGCCCGTCGGCGACCATGGCCTCGACGTGCCCGGACTTCGGCGGCACGAACGCGAAGCTCCACAGGTAGGCGAGTCGGTCCTGCGCGCGCTCGGGGAGAGGCTGCGTCTCGGCCGCCTGTCCCTCCCTCTGCTGCACCAGCGTATGCGCCGAGCGGTCGAACCTGGCGGAGGCCGATTTGCTTCCGCGCTGCTCGCGGTATTCGCGAGGCAGCAGCCCTTCGGCCGCGACGGCCCCCTCGCTCGTTCGCAGCACCGTCCCGGGCGCGAGCACCGCGAAGATGCCCGTGGCCTTGCCCTCCGAGACGATGCGGTACGACTTGCCGTCGTGATCGAGCGTCTCCTTGAGCTGCGCCATGACCATGTCGTTGCGGCTCATGTCGTATTCGACCACCACGTGATGCGGGGGCGCCGCGCACAGCGCGGTCGGCGCGAGCGCCGCGAGGACCAGCCAGCGATGCCTCATTCGTCGGACCACAGGAGCTGTCGTTCGTCGCTTCCGGTAACGCGCACGCGGCCCTCCTCGATGACGAGCCGTCCCTCGAGGAACCAGCGCACCGCGCGCGGATAGATCACGTGCTCCTGGCGCAGGACGCGCGCCGCGAGCGCCGTCTCGTCGTCGCCCGGGTGCACGGGCACGGCGGCCTGGATCACGATGGGGCCGTGGTCGAGCGCCGGCGTCACGAAGTGAACGGTGCAGCCGTGCACCTTCACTCCCTGCTCGAGCGCGCGCGCGTGCGTGTGCAGGCCCTGGAAGGAGGGAAGGAGCGACGGATGGATGTTCAGCATGCGGCCCTCGTACCGCCTCACGACGTCGCCGCCGAGCACCCGCATGAAGCCCGCGAGCGCCACGAGGTCGGGCCGGTGGCGCTCGAGCGCCTCGGCGAGCGCGGCGTCGAAGGCGTCGCGGCTCGGGTAGCGCTCGTGGTCGACGACCGCGGTCGGGATGCCGCGCTCGGCCGCGAAGCGCAAGCCGGCCGCTTCCGGCCGGTTGCTGACGACGGCCGCGATCCGCGCCGGAAGGTCGGCGCGGACCAGGGCCTCCATGTTGCTGCCGCGGCCGGAGATGACGACGACGATGGACTTCACGCCGTCATTTTAACGGCGATGCCGCGGATGCTGGGCCGCACCAGCGGCATCGCCTTGCGGATGCTCTCGCGCTGGATGCGCTCGATCCGGAACCCGGCGGCACCGATGACGGCTTCGGTGCGGCGCGTGAGGTGGCAGTTGCCCATGAGGTGCTTCCACACGGGCTCGATGCGCTTCTGCCACTTGAGCCGGGGCGGATTGCTATCGGCGGCGACGTGCTCGAGGAACACCAGGCGGCCGCGGGGCTTGAGCACGCGGGCGACCTCGGCGAGGGCCGCGTCCGGATCCGAGACCGAGCACAGCACGAGCGACGAGACCACGGCATCGAACGAGGCGGACGGGAAGCCGAGCGCCTGCGCGGAGCAATCGGCGACCTCGGTGCGGCCCGGCGCCACTGCCGCGGCGCGCGCCTGCAGCTTCCGGCGCATGTGCGGGTCCGGCTCGCACAGCACGAGCCGACTCACGCTCGCCGGATAATGCGTCAGGCTGGCGCCCGTGCCCGCGCCGATCTCGAGCACGCTGCCAGAAAGGTCGTGCAGCAGCTCGGCGCGCCAGCGCCCGAGACAGGCGGCCTCGCTCTGCCGCATGAACCGATCGTATAGCGCCGACATGAGCCACGACATCCGGGAATCCTTCTTTCGGTCCATTGCCTGCGGGCCGCTTCCCCGGTATTCCTTGCGGTCCAGGGAGATGCGGCCGCGGCCGTGTCCAATGTTCTCACGAAACCAAAAGGGACCCAAAAGATGAAATATCCGCTCAAGCGGCTCCAGGACCAGGTCATCGTCATCACCGGCGCCTCCAGCGGCATCGGCCTGACGACCGCGCGCTATGCCGCCAAGCGCGGCGCGAAGCTCGTCCTCGCCTCGCGCAACGAGAAGGCGCTGAAGCAGCTCACGGGCGAGCTCGCCAAGTGCTACGGCTGCCAGTCGATCTACGTCGTCGCCGACGTCGGCAAGGAGAAGGACGTGCGCGACATCGCCGCGCAGGCGCTGAAGCGCTTCGACCGCTTCGACACCTGGATCAACAACGCCGGCGTGTCGATCTACGGGCGCATCGAGCAGATCCCTGTCGAGGATCAGCGCAAGCTCTTCGAGACCAACTTCTGGGGCGTCGTGTACGGCTCGATCGTGGCGGTCGAGCACCTCAAGCAGCACGGCGGCGCGCTCATCAACCTGGGCAGCGAAGTGTCCGACGTCGCCATCCCGCTGCAGGGCATCTACTCGGCGTCGAAGCACGCCGTCAAGGGCTTCACGGACTCGCTGCGCCTGGAGCTGGAGCAGGAGAAGGCGCCGGTGTCGGTGACGCTGATCAAGCCGGCCGCGGTCGACACCATGTACGTCGCGCACGCGAAGAACTTCATGGAGGTCGAGCCCAAGCTGCCCGGACCGATCTACGCGCCCGAGCTGGTCGCCGACGCGATCCTGATCGCCTCGCAGTACCCGAAGCGCGACATCTTCGTCGGCGGGGCCGCGAAGTTCTTCTCCTCGGCCGCGCACTACGCGCCGCGCATGATGGACAAGTTCCTGCAGAGCTTCATGTTCAAGCGCCAGCTCACCGCGCGGCCGGCGCGCGCCGTCGGCGACGACGGGCTGCACCAATCGGGCGGCACCGCGCTGCAGGAGCGCCAGGGCCAGGAGAGTCACGTGTACAGCTCGAGCGTCTACACGCGCGCGGTGACGCGACCGAAGTCCACCGCCGCCGTCCTGCTCGCGGCCGGCCTGGTCGCCGCGGTGGTGTGGCAGCTGCTTCGGCCCGCCGGCGCTCGATCGCGCTAGCGCCGGCCGGGACGCGCGTCAGTAGACGCGCGTGACGCGGTACCCCTGCTCCGCGATCAGCGCGAGCAGCCCGTGCTCGCCGTAGAGGTGGTTGGCGCCGACCGCGACGAAGGCGCGCCCTTCGCGCAGCGGCATGAAGAGCCGGTGCGCCATCACGACGGTGCGGTTGTCGACCACGCTCCGGAACAGGATGCGGTAGTGCGGCGCCATCTCCGGGTAGCGCTCCTCGACGCGCTCGCTCGCGGCGTGCAGCCCGGCGAGGTCGCGCCGCATCCAGGCCTGGATCGTCGGCTCGATCATCGCGGCGAGCTCGTCGCGATGCGCGAGCGCGTGCTTGAGCAGCGCGATCTGCGTGTCGAGCGGTATGTGCTCGAAGACCGCGATCTGCTCCTCGATCCCCTCCAGGCCGAGCACGCGCGCGCCGTGCGCGCGCGCGATCGCCGCGATTCTCTGATCCAGGGTGGCGCCGTCGTAGTCCTCGGGCTGCACCGTGAGGTTGACGAGCGCGGCCCACGGCTTGATGCGCGCGATGACCTCCTCGGGAACGTTTCGCCGGCGCAGCTCGGCGGCCACGCCCGCGTAGGCCTCGGCGCCGATCAGCGGCTCGAGCCGCCGGCCGTCCTCGAACTGCGCGGCCTCGAAAAAGCGCGCCTCCTCGCGCGCGCCGAGCTGCGTCTCGACGTACAGCCGCCGCGAGCGCCCGAGCGCGCGCCCGACCGGCTCGGGCAGGTCGAGGACGCGCGGATCGGCGACGTGGATCGTGCCGAAGACGTAGCTCGGCGCCACGCCGTCGCGCGACACGCGCCAGAGCATGCCGTGTGCGAAGCGCTCCGCCGCCGCCGCGCCCGGGAGCAGCAGCCCGAGCACCAGCACGGCGGCCCACGCTCTTCGCCTCACGCCGCCCGCTCCTTCGACGCGCGCTGGCCGAATCCCGCTTCCGGACCGATGTCGGTCTCGAACACCTCGCGCAGCTGATCGGCCGCCTCGCGCGTGCTCTGGATCAGGCGCGCCTCGTCCTGGCGCACGGCGTACTGCGCGTCGAGGCGCTCCTCGTCGTGACTCCGGAACAGCGCGATGGTGCGCTCGGTCGCAGCGGGCGCCATGCCGAGCATGAGCAGCGCGAGCCGCGCCATGTCGACGCTCGCCGGGAAGGTCTCGCGGAAGATGTTCTTGATGCCGAGGTTGCGCAGCTGGAAGTAGTGGGTCCGGTTGCGCGCCCGCGCGATGATCGGCAGGTCCGGAAAATGCCGGCGCACGACGCCCGCGGTCTTCACCGACGCGTCGACGTCGTCGATCGCGAGCACGAACAGCCTGGCCTCGCCCGCCTTCGCCGCGTTCAGGAGCTCGAGCCTGGAGGCGTCGCCATAGTAGACCTTGCCGCCGTAGCGCCGCACGAAGTCCACCTGCTGGAAGCTCGACTCGAGCGCGGTGAACGAGAGGCCCACCATGCGCATCACGCGCGAGACCACCTGGCCGACGCGGCCGTAGCCCGCGATGATCACCGGGTTGCCCGGCCCGTCGATGACGTCGAACTCGGGCGCGCCGCGCTGCGCGAGCCACGGATCGACGATGCGGTCCTGGACCGCGAACGCGAGCGGCGCGAGGAGCATGGAGACCGTGACGACGAGCACGAGCAGCTCCGAAGCCGCGCTCGCGAGCACGCCGAGCGACCCGGCGAGCGCGAACAGCACGAACGCGAACTCGCCGCCCTGCGCGAGCGCCACGGCGAGCCGCCAGGCGGGATCGCGCTCGTGGCCGAAGACGCGGGCGATGCCGAATACCAGGACGAACTTCACGACCACGAGCGCGAGCGCGAGACCGACGACGAGGAGCGGCCGCTCCGCGAGGAGCTCGAGGTTGGCGCTCATGCCGACCGCCATGAAGAACAGCCCGAGCAGCAGCCCCTTGAACGGCTCGATGTCGGCCTCGAGCTCGTGGCGGAACTCGGAGTCGGCGAGCAGAACGCCGGCGAGGAAGGCGCCGAGCGACATCGACAGCCCGATCCACGTCATCGCGAGCGACGCCCCGACGACCATCAGCAGCGCCGCCGCGGTGAACACGTCCTGCCCGCCCCAGCGGGCGACCGCCTTCAGCGCGGGCCGCACGAGGATTCGGCTCGCGGCGACCACCGCGACGATCACTGCCAGGCCCTTCGCCGCCGCGATCCAGCCGCCCACGCCGGCGGATTCGGACGCGGCGAGCCACGGCAGCAGCGCGAGCAGCGGGATCACGGACAGGTCCTGGAACAGCAGCACCGCGAACGCGACGCGCCCGTGGCGGTCGGCGAGCTGGCCGCGCTCCGAAAGCGAGGTCAGCACCATCGCGGTCGACGACATGGCGAGCCCCAGGCCGATCACGAGCGCCGCGCGCCAGTCGTAACGCAGCGCGAGCGCGGCGACGCCGAGGACGAGGCCGGTCACCGCGACCTGCGCGCCGCCGAGCCCGAACACCGAGTGGCGCAGCACCCAGAGACGCCGCGGCTCGAGCTCGAGCCCGATCAGGAACAGCAGCAGGACGACGCCGAACTCGGCGAACTCCAGGGTCGCGTCGACGTCGCCCGCGAGGCCGAGACCCCACGGGCCGATCAGCATCCCGGCCGCGAGGTAGCCGAGCACCGCGCCCAGGCCGAGCCGCCGGAACAGCGGCACGAGCAGGACCGCGGTGAGCAGGAAGATCCCGGCGATTTCGAGCAGATGCATGGCGTCCCCCGTGACCCGGGAACGTTACCGCATCCGCGCCGCGTCTGCGTTACGCCGAGCCGACGACGGCGGTCAGCATGCTGATGGAGCCCAGATCGACGCCGTCGACGGCGATCGCGACCTGCTCGGCGTCACGCTGCGCGCCGGCCACGTACAGGAGCGGCAGGTAGTGCTCGGGCGTGGGCACCGAAAGACGCGCGTCATCGCCGAGGCGCTCCCAGTGCACGAGCGTGTCGTGATCGCGCCCGATCAGAGCCTTGCGGATCGCGGACTCGAAGCGCGCGGCCCAATCGAAGGCCGTTGCGTCCTCGGTGCGCCGCATCGCCTGCAGGTTGTGCACGACGTTGCCGAAGCCGGCGAGCAGCACGCCCTCGTCGCGCAGGGGCGCGAGCCTGCGGCCGAGATCGTAGTGGAACTGCGGCGGCTGCGTCGCGTCGATGCTGAGCTGCAGGACGGGGACGTCGGCCTTCGGATAGACGTGCACCAGCACCGACCAGGTGCCGTGGTCGAAGCCCCACGAGCGGTCCGGGCGCACCGGGACCGGCGCGAGCAGCTCGCGCACGCGCTCGACCAGGGCCGGGTCGCCCGGCGCCGGATACTGGACGTCGAAAAGCGCCTTCGGAAAACCATAAAAGTCGTGCACGGTCTTGGGATGCTCGTCGGCGGTCACGAGGGTCCCGCGCGTGTACCAGTGCGCGGAGACCGCGAGCACGGCGCGCGGCTTGGGCATCGACTCGCCGACGCGCCTCCACGCCTCCGAGTATTCGTTGCGCGCGAGCGCGTTCATCGGGCTGCCATGGCCGAAGAACACCGCCGGAATCGTCGACGACATCGCGTTCTCCGTCAGAACATCGTGTTGCCGTTGGCCGACTTCACGGGGACGCGCTGCAGCACGTCCCAGTGCTCGACGACTTTGCCCTGGTCGTTGCAGCGGAAGATGTCGATGCCCGCCCAGTCCGAGTCGCCCGGCCACTCCTGGCGGCAATGCAGGACGACGTAGTCGCCCTCGGCGATCACGCGCACGAAATGCACGCGCTTGCCCGGGTACTCCGCCGCCATGCGCGTGAAGTAGTCGACGAACGCCTGCTTGCCGTTCGCGACCGCGGGGTTGTGCTGGATGTAGACATCGCCCGCGTATTTCGTCATCGCGTCGGCGGCCTTGCACTGGTTGAACGCGAGGTCGTAGAACGCCTGGACGTTCGCCTTGTTGCGCGCGAGCCGGTCGGTCACGGCGTCACGCCTTTCTCCGATCGACGCTCCATCCGCCCGGCCCGAACGCGAGCGCGAGCAGCAGGCCGCCCATGATCGAGATGTTCTTCATCAGGTGGACCATCTGCATCTGCGCCTGCGACGGGTCGCCCGCCCACGGATTGTGAACGACCGCGGTACCCGGGATCATCCAGAGGAAGAGCAAGGCCGCGGCCCAACGGGCCTTCCAGCCGAGCGCCATGGCGAGGCCCGCGCCGATCTCGACCACCACCGAGGCCCAGAGCAGCAGCTGCGCGGCGGGCAGGTGCGCGCTGTTCATGTACGCGAGCGTCGCGTCGGGGTGCATCACCTTGTCGAGGCCCGACCCGAGGAAGATGAGCACGAGCAGCACGCGCCCGACGAGCGCCGCGAGGTTTTGTCCGGTCATATTGGGTCTCCCTATGCGAGGTCGAAGAGCAGGACTTCGGCGTCCCGGCCGTTCTCCAGGACGATCTCCTTGGTGCTCGTGGCCTTGAGCGCGTCGCCGGCTTCGAGCGGCTGGCCGTTCACCGTAACCTCCCCGCGCGCGACGTGCACATAGCCGCGCCGCCCTTCGGCGAGCGCGTGCGACACGCGCTCGGCGCCGTCGAGCAGCGCCGCGTAGAGGAAGGCGTTCTGGTGGATGCGCACCGAGCCGTCGCGCCCGTCGGGCGAGGCGACGAGGCGCAGCTTGCCGCGCTTCGATTGCGCGTCGAAGTGCTTCTGCTCGTAGCTCGGCGCGATGCCGCGGACGTTCGGCTCGATCCAGATCTGCAGGAAGTGCGTGACCGCGCCGTCGGCGTGGTTGAACTCGCTGTGCATCACGCCGGTGCCCGCGCTCATGCGCTGCACGTCGCCCGGGACGATGGTCGAGCCCGTGCCCATGCTGTCCTTGTGCGCGAGCGCGCCCTCGAGCACGTAGCTGATGATCTCCATGTCGCGGTGGCCGTGCGTGCCGAAGCCCGTCCCCGGCTTGATGCGGTCCTCGTTGATCACGCGCAGCGGCCCGAAGCCCATGTGGCGCGGATCGTAGTAGTCGGCAAAGGAGAAGGTGTGGAAGGAGCGCAGCCAGCCGTGGTCGGCGTAGCCACGTTCGTTCGCTTTGCGGATCTCGAGCATGTCGGCTTTTTCTTCGATTATGATGGAGACGAAAGTCTGGCCTGCCCCATGGAAATCCGCGATGGCTTCGTCGGCACGATCGGCAACACGCCGCTGATCCGGCTGCGCGGACCTTCGAAGCTCACCGGGTGCGACATCCTCGGAAAGGCCGAGTTCCTGAACCCGGGCGGCTCGGTCAAGGACCGCGCCGCGCTCGCCATCATTCTAGACGCAGAGCGGCGCGGCCTGCTCGCGCCGGGCGGCACCGTCGTCGAGGGCACCGCGGGCAACACCGGCATCGGCCTCGCGCTCGTCGGCAACGCGCGCGGCTACCGCGCCGTCATCGTCATCCCCGACACCCAGAGCCGGGAAAAGAAGGACATGCTGCGCCTGTGCGGCGCCGAGCTGCGCGAAGTGCCGGCGGTGCCTTACAAGGACCCGAACAACTACGTGCACGTCTCCGAGCGCCTGGCGAAGGAGATGGGCGCCTTCTGGGCGAACCAGTGGGACAACACCGCCAACCGCGACGCGCACTACCGCGGCACGGGGCCGGAGATCTGGGCGCAGACGGGCGGGAGGGTCGACGGGTTCACGTGCGCGATCGGCACCGGCGGGACGCTCTCGGGGGTCGCGCTCTACCTCAAGGAGAAGAAGCCCGGTATCCGGATCGCGCTCGCCGATCCGATGGGTGCGGCGATGTACGAGTGGTTCAAGAACGGCGTGCTGAAATCGGAGGGCTCGTCGATCACCGAAGGCATCGGCCAGGGGCGCGTGACGAAGAACGTCGAAGGCACGCCCGTCGACGAGGCGTATCGCATCCCGGATTCGGAGGCGCTGCCGATCCTGTTCGATCTGCTGAGGTACGAGGGACTCTGCCTGGGCGGATCGAGCGGGATCAACGTCGCCGGAGCGGTGCGCCTCGCGAAGGACCTGGGACCCGGACATACCGTCGTCACCATCCTGGCGGACTCGGGCACCCGCTACCAGTCCAAGCTGTTCGATCCCCAGTTCCTGAGGGAGAAAGGCCTTCCGGCTCCGGGCTGGCTCTAGCTCAGCGCGCGGCGGACGCGTTCCAACCGCCCCCCAGCGCCCGCACCAGCAGCACGCTCGCCTGCAGCCTGCGCGACTGGAGGTCGACGGCGGTGCGCTCGTTCTGGATCGCGGTGGTCTGCGCCGTGACGACGTTGAGGTAGCTCACGACGCCGCCCTTGTACTGGTTGAGCGTGAGCTCGAGATTCTGGCGCGCGGCCTCGAGCGCTTCTTTCTGCACGACGGCCTCCTCCTCGAGGATGCGCAGCGCCGCGACGTTGTCCTCGACGTCCTGCATCGCGGTGAGCACGGTCTGGCGGTACGCCGCGACCGTGGCGTCGTAGTTCGCGATCGCCTGCTCGGTCTGCGATCTGCGCAGGCCGGCGTCGAACAGCGTCGCGGCGACCGCCGGGCCGACCGACCAGAAGCGCGACGGCGCGGTGAACCAGTTGGCGAGGCTCGTCGACTGGTAGCCGATCGAGCCCGACAGCGTGAGCTGCGGGAAATAGGCGGCCTTCGCCACGCCGATCTGCGCGTTCGCCTGCGCCATGCGCCGCTCGGCCGCGGCGATGTCGGGCCGGCGCTCGATCAGCGCGGACGGCAGCCCGACGGGCGCGGGCGGCGGCAGCGCGCCGAGCGCCCCAGGCGGGATCGAGCGGTCGGCGGGCGCCTTGCCCGCGAGCAGCGCGATCGCGTGCTCGAGCTGCGCGCGCTGCACGCCGAGGTCGATCGCCTGCGCCTGCGTGGTCTTGAGCAGCGTCTGCGCCTGCACCACGTCGACCTTCGCCGCGACGCCCGCGGCGTAGCGGTTCCGCGTGAGCTCGAGCGAGACGCCGAGCGCCTGGACCGTGTCGTCGAGGAGCCGCCGCTCGGTATCGCGCTGGCGCAGCTGGAAATAGCTCTGCGCGAGCTGCACCTGCGCCGACAGGCGCGCCGACTCGAGGTCGCCGGCGCTCGCCTGCGCGCCCGCGACGTTCGACTCGACCGTGCGGCGCACCCGGCCCCAGAGGTCGAGCTCCCAGTCGGCGTTGATCGCCGCGCTGCGGCTCGTGATCACGCCGCGCGAGATCACCGCCGAGTTCGAACCGCTCGACGAGCGCGAGCGCGTCGCCGACACGTCGCCGGTGATCGCCGGAAAGTACTGCGCGCGCGCCGCGCCGATGAGCGCCATCGCCTGGCGGAAGCGCGCCTCGGCCGCGGCGACGTTCTGGTTCGAGACGCTCACCTGCTCCTCGAGCTGGTTCAGCAGCGGATCGCCGAAGGCCTCCCACCAGCTGCCGCGGACCTCGGCGTCGCGCGGCTCGGCGGGCTTCCAGCCCTGCGTCTCCTTGAACGCCTGCGGCACCGGCGCGTCGGGGCGGACGTAGTCGGGGCCGACCGAGCAGGCGGAGAGCAGCGCGAGCGCCGCGAGCGAGAGTGCGCTAGCGCGATTCATGGGCGAGACGATCGATCGGCGGCAGGCCGCGGCGGCGGCGCGCCCAGTGCCGGAAGCGATCGACGTAGAGATAGACGACCGGAGTCGTATAAAGCGTGAGCGCCTGGCTGAAGATGAGCCCGCCGACGATGGCGATCCCGAGCGGGCGGCGCATCTCGGCGCCTTCGCCGAAGCCGATCGCGAGCGGGACCGCGCCGAGCAGCGCCGCCATGGTCGTCATCATGATCGGGCGGAAGCGCAGCAGCGCGGCGCGGTGGATCGCGTCGCGCGGC
>DATDMW010000116.1:0-8022 GCA_036518595.1 Burkholderiales bacterium | reverse complement strand
TGAAATTCTTGTCGTCGGAGCCGGCGGCGACGTTCACTTCGCAATATTTGTTCGCCTCCTTGATCGCCTTTTTCGACCACTCGCCCGTATTGACGTAGTCGGCCTTTTTCTTTCCGCCGAGCAGGTTCATCGGGACGGCGGCGAATTGCAGCGTCGCGCCCCCCTGGAGGAACAGCACCTTGTAATTGTTCGGCACCGCGAGCAGATCGCGCAGGTCCTTCTCCGCGTCCGCGGCGATCGCGATGAACTCCTTGCCGCGGTGGCTCATCTCCATCACCGACATGCCCGACCCGTGCCAGTCGAGCATCTCGGCGGCGGCCTGCGACAGGACCTCTTCGGGGAGCGCGGCGGGACCCGCGCTGAAGTTGTAGACCCTATTCACCGGCCGGTTGCCCATCGCCGCTTCCGTTGCCTCCGTGTCCGTTGCCGTTGCCATTGCCTTCGCTCTCTTCGCGCTCGGCGATGCATTCGATGCCCGCGAGCTTGGTTCCCTCGTCCAGGTTGATCAGCACCACGCCCTGCGTCGATCGGCCCATCTCTCGGATCTGGTCGACCCGGGTGCGGATGAGAACACCGCCCGTGGAGATGAGCATGATCTCGTCCTCGTCCTTCACGAGGACAGCGCTCACCAGCTTTCCGTTCCGCTCCGAGGTCTGGATCGCGATCATCCCCTGCGTGCCGCGGCCGTGACGCGTGTATTCCGCGATCGCGGTGCGCTTGCCGAAGCCGTTCTCGGTCGCGGTCAGCACGGTCTGGGCCTCGTCGGCCGCCACCAGCATCGAGATGACCCGCTGCGAGCCGTCGTCGGCGAGCTTCATGCCGCGCACGCCGCGCGCCTGGCGGCCCATCGCGCGCACGTCGTCCTCCTCGAAGCGCACCGCCTTGCCGGCGTCGGAGAAAAGCATCACGTCGTGCTTGCCGTCGGTGATCGCGGCGCCGATGAGATGGTCGCCGTCGTCGAGCTCGACCGCGATGATGCCCTTCTCGCGCGGGTTCGAGAACTCGGGCAGGCGCGTCTTCTTCACCGTGCCCTGCGCCGTCGCCATGAACACGAAGTGGTTCTCGTCGTACTCCTTGATCGGCAGCACCGCGGTGATCTTCTCGGCCTCCCCGAGCGGGAACAGGTTGACGATCGGCTTGCCGCGGCTGGTGCGCGTGCCCTGCGGCACGTTGTAGACCTTGAGCCAGTAGACGCGCCCGCGCGACGAGAAGCACAGCATCGTGTCGTGCGTGTTGGCGATGAACAGCCGCTCGATGAAGTCGTCTTCCTTCGTCGTCGCCGCCTGCTTGCCGCGCCCGCCGCGCCGCTGCGCACGGTAGTCGGTGAGCGGCTGCGCCTTGATGTAGCCCGAGTGCGAGAAGGTCACGACCACGTCCTCGGCCGCGATCAGGTCCTCCATCGACAGGTCCTCGGCCTGGACCACGATCTCGCTCTTCCTCTTGTCGCCGTACTGCTCTTTGATCGCGGCGAGCTCGGAGGCGATGATCGCGGTGATGCGCGCCGGCTTCGCCAGGATGTCGAGGAAGTCGGTGATCTGCGCGATCAGGCTCTTGTACTCCTCGACGATCTTCTCCTGCTCCAGGCCGGTCAGGCGCTGCAGCCGCATCTCGAGGATGGCCTGCGCCTGCGCGTCCGACAAGCGGTAGCCGTCGGGCCCCATGCCGAGCCCTTCGGGCAGGTCGTCGGGGCGCGAGACCTCGAGCGTGGTGCGCTGGAGCATCTCGGCGACGACGCTCGAGCGCCACGCCTTCGCCATCAGCGCGGCCTTCGCCTCGGGGGGCGTCTTCGACGCCTTGATGAGGGCGATGATCTCGTCGACGTTCGAGAGCGCGACCGCGAGGCCTTCCTGGATGTGCGCCTTCTTGCGCGCCTCGCGCAGGTCGTAGAGGGTGCGCCGGGTGATGACCTCGCGGCGGTGGGCGAGGAACGCCTCGAGCATCTCCTTGAGGTTCAGGAGCCGCGGCTGGCCGTCCACCAGCGCCACCATGTTCATGCCGAAGCTGTCCTGCAGCTGCGTCTGCTTGAACAGGTTGTTCAGCACCACCTCGGGCAGCGCGTCGCGCTTGAGCTCGAGCACCACGCGCATGCCGGACTTGTCGGACTCGTCCTGGATATGGCTGATGCCCTCGAGCTTCTTCTCGTTGACCAGCTCGCCGATGCGCTGCAGCAGGGTCGTCTTGTTGAGCTGGTACGGGATCTCGTCGATGACGATCGCCTGGCGGTTGCCGCGGTCGAGCTCCTCGAAGTGCGTGCGCGCCCGGATGACGATTCGGCCGCGGCCGGTGCGGTAGCCCTCGCGCACGCCGGCGACGCCGTAGATGATCCCCGCGGTCGGGAAGTCGGGCGCCGGCATCAGCTCGATGAGATCGTCGATGGCGATCTCCGGGCTCTTCAGCAGCGCCTGGCACGCGTCGACCACCTCGCCGAGATTGTGCGGCGGGATGTTGGTCGCCATGCCCACGGCGATGCCCGAGGAGCCGTTGATCAGCAGGTTCGGCACGCGGGTCGGCAGCGTGACCGGCTCGCGCTCCTTGCCGTCGTAGTTCGGGACGAAGTCGACCGTCTCCTTCTCGATGTCGGCGAGCATCTCCGAGGCGATGCGGTCCAGCCGGCACTCCGTATACCGGTACGCCGCCGCCGAGTCGCCGTCGATCGAGCCGAAGTTGCCCTGGCCGTCGATCAGCACGTAGCGCATCGAGAAGTCCTGCGCCATGCGCACCAGCGCCTCGTAGGTCGCGGCGTCGCCGTGCGGGTGGTACTTGCCGAGCACCTCGCCGACCACGCGCGCGCACTTCACGTAGGGGCGGTTCCAGACGTTGCTCGTCTCGAACATCGCGTAGAGGACGCGCCGGTGCACCGGCTTCAGGCCGTCGCGCACGTCGGGCAGCGCGCGCCCGACGATGACGCTCATCGCGTAGTCGAGATACGAGCGCCGCATCTCCTCTTCGAGGCTGACGGGGAGCGTTTCTTTTGCGAAGGTTTCCATCGAGGTCTGAACGAAAAATGCGGACCGGAAAGGGGCGCTCGAAAAAACATAAATTTTAGCAGCTTGCGAGGGCCGGACCCAAGCGCGATTGGTGTATGATTCCGGCGCACCGACAAGCCGATCCAGGGAGGAAAAAGATGTCCACAGAACAGACCCTGAAGTCGTTCATCGTCGCCGGCCTCATCGTTCTCGCCGGCTGCGCCAGCCAGGCGCCCGCTCCGGCACCCGCGCCGGCGCCCGCGCCCCGATCCGAGCCCGCGCCGACGGTCTCAGCGCCGACGCAGCAGGTCGCGCCCGCCGCGGTCGCGACCCCGGCGAAGCGCTGCGACGCGACCGTGACGCTGACCAACAACGAGACCTTCGCCTTCCGCAAGGCCGACCTCACGGCCGCGGCGAAGGCGCGGCTCGACCGCGACGTCGTCGCCAAGCTCGCGGGCTGCAGCCGCGTCGAGGCGATCGTGATCGAGGGCCACGCCGACCGCCTCGGCACCCAGGAATTCAACCAGAAGCTCTCGGAGCAGCGCGCCGAGGCCGTGCGCGCCTATCTTGCCCTTCACGGCGCGGCCAATGACCCGATCGAGACGATCGGCATGGGCAAGACCGTCCCGGCGAAGTTCTGTCCCGACGTCAAGGACCGCGCGAAGCTGATCGACTGCCTCGCGCCCAACCGCCGCGCGATCGTGACCATCAAGGGCACGGCCAGGTAATTTAAACTGCCGTAACCCGAAAGGCCCCGTCCGCGGGGCCTTTTCTTTTCGCGATGGAAAACGCCGACCTCCTCATCAGCGCGCGCTGGGTGATCCCGGTCGAGCCGGCGGGTGCCGTGCTCGCCGACCACGCGGTCGCGGTGCGCGGCGGCCGCATCGCCGCGGTCCTGCCGGCGGCGGAGGCCGAGCGGCGCTATGCCGCCGCCGCGCGCGTGCGGCTCGACGAGCACGCGCTCATCCCGGGACTCGTCAATCTGCACACGCACGCGGCACTGACGCTGATGCGCGGGCTCGCCGACGACCTCCCGCTGATGGAGTGGCTCAAGGACCACGTCTGGCCGGCCGAGGCGAAGCACGTGTCGCACGACTTCGTATACGACGGCACGCTGCTCGCCTGCGCCGAGATGCTGCGCGGCGGGGTGACCTGCTTCAGCGAGATGTACTTCTTCCCCGACGCGGCGGCGAAGGCGGCGCTCGAGGCGCGGATGCGCGCGGTGATCGGCATCATCGCGATCGAGCTGCCGACCGCGTACGCGAGCGACGCCGACGACTACATCGCGAAGGGCCTGGCGGCGCGCGACGCCTTCCGCGACGAGAAGCGGCTCTCGTTCAGCATGGCGCCGCACGCGCCCTACACCGTCGCCGACCGCACCTTCGCGCGCATGCTGACGATCGCCGAGGAGCTCGACCTGCCGATCCACGTGCACCTGCACGAGACCGAGGACGAGATCGGGCAGAGCCTCGCGCAGCACGCGAAGCGCCCGCTCGAGCGCCTGCGCGCGCTCGGGCTCGTGGGACCGCGGCTGATCGCGGTGCACGGCATCCACTTGACGCGCGAGGAGATCGCGCTGCTCGCGCGCTTCGGGGCCTCGGTCGCACACTGCCCGTCGTCGAACCTGAAGCTCGCGAGCGGCTTCGCGCCGGTCGCGGCGATGATCGACGCCGGCGTCAACGTCGGCATCGGCACCGACGGCGCGGCGAGCAACAACCGCCTCGACATGTTCGAGGAGATGCGCACCGCGGCGCTGCTCGCGAAGGCGGTCGCGCGCAAGGCCGACGCGCTGCCCGCGCACCAGGCGCTCGCGGCCGCGACGCTCGCGGGCGCGCGCGCGCTCGGGCTCGATCGCTCGATCGGATCATTGGTTCCAGGGAAGTGCGCCGACCTGTGCGCGGTGTCGCTCTCGGACGTCGAGCTTTCGCCGGTCTACGATCCCATCTCCCATCTGGTCTATGCCGCGGGCAGAGAGCACGTCACGCATGTCTGGTGTGAGGGGGAACTTCTCGTGGAAGAGGGTCGTCTGATTCGGTGGAGCAGGCCGGATTTGCTGCGTCGTGCGCATTCGTGGCGCGACCGATTGGCGCAAGACCAAAAAGGCTAAGCCGAGAGCTCGCGACCGCGGGCATTCTGGGGAGGCGCGCCTGCAAGTGCATCGCGCAACCTTTCCAGAGGAACTATGAGCACGACTCGAGGACTTCGTTTTCATCCGACGCTGGTCGCCGCTTCGGTGGCGGCCGCCTTTGCAACGATCGCGCACGACGCTTCCGCGCAGGCGGTCGTCGAGCGCGACGCGACCACCCGACCGACGATCGTCGACCGCGCCGACGCGTCGCGCTACGTGACGACGAACCAGGGCAACGTGGTCGTCAGCGGCACGGGGCTATGCGTGCACACGGGATCGTGGACGCCGGGCACGAGCGTCGCGGGCTGCGATCCGCTGCCGCGCCGCGTTGCCGTCGCGCCGGAGCCCCAGCCCGAGCCGCCCGCGCCCGCCGCGGCCGCGCCCGCCGAGCCGGTCGCGCCGCCGCAACAGCTCGCCGAGCCGACGCCCGCGCCGCTGCCGGAGAAGCTCTCGCTCCAGACCGACGCGCTGTTCAACTTCGACAAGTCGGATCTGCGGCCCGATGCCAAGGCCGAGCTCGACAATCTGCTCGAGCGCATCCGCGCGTCGAACGTCGACGAGATCGACCTCGTCGGCCACACCGACAGCATCGGCACGGACCAGTACAACCAGAAGCTGTCCGAGCGCCGCGCCGAAGCGGTGAAGGCCTATCTCGTCAGCCAGGGCATGGCGGCGGAGAAGATCCACACCGAGGGCCGCGGCGAGCGCGAGCCGGTCGCCGACAACAAGACGAAGGAAGGCCGGCAGGAGAACCGCCGCGTCGACGTCGCGGTCGCCGGGACGACGACCCAGCCGCAGGTCGTCGGCCAGACGCCGTCCGAGTCGACGACGAGGACACAGTAGACGCCGCCCGCTGGTCCACGAAGCCCCGCTCCGGCGGGGCTTTTTCATTGCGGCGTCCCGGCGTATCATCGGCGCCACAACAAAGCCCGGGGGGAAAACATGAACAAAGCCGTCCGATCCGCATTCGCCGCTTCCCTGCTCTTCGTGGCCGCCTGCGCGAGCCAGCAGCCGGCCCCGCCGCCGGCGCCCGCACCGGCGCCCGAGGTCACGGCGCCCAAGCCCGAGGTCGCGCCCGCCGCGGTCGAGGCGCCCGCGCCGAAACCCTTGCCCGAGAAGGTGACGCTGCAGGCCGACGCGCTGTTCGACTTCGACAAGTCGGCGATCCGCGCCGACGCGCAGGGGCGCCTCGACGACGTCGTCGCCCGGGCGAAGGGCGTGTCGGTCGAGGCGGTCAACGTCGTGGGGCACACCGACTCGATCGGCAGCGACGAGTACAACATGAAGCTCTCGCAGCGGCGCGCGGCGTCGGTGAAGGACTACCTGGTGAAGCACGGCGTGCCCGCGAGCCGCGTCCATACGCAGGGCAAGGGCGAAAGCGCTCCGATCGCCGACAACAAGACGCGCGAAGGCCGCCAGAAGAACCGGCGCGCCGAGATCGAGGTGCTCGGCACGCGTTAGCAGTCATCCCCGCGAAAGCGGGGATTCCGCGGGGGCGACGCGACATTCGTTGCGTCGTATGATGGCGCCATGAACGCCGATCCCGCAGAGCTCGCCAAGTTCAGCGCGCTTGCGCACCGCTGGTGGGACCCGACCAGCGAGTTCCGGCCGCTGCACGAGATCAACCCGCTGCGCCTCGACTGGATCGACTCGATCGCCCGGCTCGCCGGAAAGTCGGCGCTCGATGTCGGCTGCGGCGGCGGGATCCTCGCGGAGGCGATGGCGCGGCGCGGCGCGCGCGTGAAGGGCATCGACCTGTCGGAGAAGGCGCTGAAGGTCGCCGAGCTGCACGGGATGGAGAGCCGCGCCGGCGTCGAGTACGAGCAGATCGCGGCCGAGGCGCTCGCGGCGCGCGAGCCCGGCCGCTGGGACGTCGTCACCTGCATGGAGCTGCTCGAGCACGTCCCCGACCCCGAGAGCACGGTGCGCGCCTGCGCGCAGGCGGTGAAGCCGGGCGGGCTCGTGTTCTTCTCGACCATCAACCGCAATCCGAAGTCGTACCTGTTCGCAGTGATCGGGGCCGAATACCTGCTGCGGCTGCTGCCGCGCGGGACGCACGACTACGCGAAGTTCATCCGCCCGTCCGAGCTCGCGCGCTGGTGCCGCGGCGCCGGCCTCGAGACGCGCGAGATCAAGGGCATGACCTACAACCCGCTGACCAAGGTCTACGCGCTCGGGCGCGACACCGACGTCAACTATCTCGTCTGCGCGACGAAGGCCGCCTGAATGGCGGTACGCGCGGTGCTGTTCGACCTCGACGGCACGCTCGCCGACACGGCGAGCGACCTCGCGCGCGCGCTCAACAGCGTGCGCGCCGAGCGCGGCCTCGGCCCCGTGCCCCCGGCCATGACGCGGCCGCACACCTCGAAAGGCGCGCGCGGGCTGCTCGGTGTCGGCATGGGCGTCGCCCCCGAGCACGCGACGTACGAGTCGCTGCGCGACCGCTTCCTCGAGTACTACGCCAGGGAGCTGTGCGTCGATACGAAGCTCTTCGACGGCATCCCCGAGCTGCTCGGGACGCTGCGCGAGCGCGGAGTCGCCTGGGGCGTGGTCACGAACAAGCCCGGGCGCTTCACCGTGCCGCTCATGCGGCAGCTCGATCCGAACGGCACCGCGGCATGCGTCGTCAGCGGCGACACGACGCCGAAATCGAAGCCGTTCCCCGAGCCGCTGCTGCACGCGGCGCGCGAGATCGACGTGCCGCCGCGCGAGTGCCTCTACGTGGGCGACGACCTGCGCGACGTGCAGGCGGCGCGCGCCGCCGGCATGGGCGTGGTCGTCGCGGCGTGGGGCTATCTCGGCGACGCCGGCGACCCGGCGGGCTGGGGCGCCGACGCGGTGATCGCGCACCCGCGCGAGACTTTGAATTTCATTTGAGGAGCCGGCAATGCCCGCTTACTGGGTCGCAAGATCGCGCATCGACAACCC
>DATDMW010000115.1:0-5369 GCA_036518595.1 Burkholderiales bacterium | reverse complement strand
CTCGGGGTCGGCGTTGTGGTGCTGGTGCACGCAATTGTTGTGCACGATCGCGACGTCGCCCGCCTGCCAGTCGTAGCGCACGCCGTCGTGGATCTCGTAGCCGCGCCCGTCGAGGATGTAGAACGCCGCCTCGTTCACGTGACCGTGCTTTTGCGATATGGCGCCCGGCGAGTACTCCTCCAGGTGGATATGCAGCGTCTGCGTGATCCCGTCCTTGGGCTCGACGTAGTGCCTGCTGAAGGTCTGCGGGCCGTCGTTGAACCTGATGTCCTTCGCCTTGCGCACGCGCGGCAGCGAGCGCAGGCGCTTCAGCTCGTCCTTGAGGTTGTACTGCCCGGCGATGGCCCGGACGAAGATCCGGTCCTTCTTGCTGTGGTAATGGGATTCGTTGGCCACGGGCTCGGGCTTGTCCACCACGTCCACGGGATCGCGTTTCATCGGCTTCCTTTCACAATGATCTCGTCGTACACCTTGGCCCAGCGCTCGCCTTCGTCGAGCATGCGCGCCGGGTCGACGACCCTGAACGAGCTCCGGTCGAGAGCGCTCTCCACTTTCGTGCTGGTCGGGATCGAGTCGCGGCTCGCCAGCAGGCGCTGCGCCTCCTCGCCGATCATGAACTCGTAGTACAGCAGCGCCGCGTGCGGGCGCGGAGCCCGCTTCGGAATCGCGACGCCGTTGGCGTGCGCGACCGCGGGCGGGAGCACGAACCAGTCGAGCGGCGCGCCGCGGCGCTTGAGCTGTTCCGCAGTGAAATTATAGACCGTCAGCGCGAGGGGGATGTCGCCGGTCGCGACCAGCTGCGCGATGACGCTGTGCCCGCGGCGCACCGACAGCCCGTTCGTCGCCACGAGGTCGCGGAAGAGCTTGAGGCCCTTCTCCTCGCCGAGGCCGCGCACGACCTCGGAGAACCAGTCCATGTCGGCCGCCTCGACGCCGAGGCGGCCCTTCCAGCGCGGATCGAGCAGGTCGGCATAGCTCTTCGGGAGCTCGTCCTTGCGGACCTGCCGGGTGTTGTACGCCTGCACGAAGAGGCTCAGGCGCGACGCGACCCATTCGCCGTGCTTCGGCACCGCGGCCGGCACCAGGTCCGCGGTGCCAGGGGTCTGCACGCGCTGCAGTACGCCCTCGCGGTGCAGCGTCTCGAGCGGGATCGAGTTGCACTCCACGACGTCGACGTCGAAGCGGCCGGACCTCGTCTCGGCGAGCGTGCGCTGCAGGACGTTCTCCGACGACGAGCGCCACGGCCTCACCTTGACGCCGGTGCGCTTCTCGAACAGCGCGTTGACCGCCGCGATGTCCTCGGGCGGGAACGACGTGTAGACCGTGAGCGTCCCCTCGCGGCGCGCGCGCTGGAGCAGGTCCTGGCCGCGCGCAGACGGCGCGACCGCCGCATTTCCGATCAGCCCCGCGAGCGCCGCGAGAACGCGCCTACGTTCCATACTTGTCCAGCTGGTAGCGCCTGGGCTTGAGCGCGCGGCAGATCTCGCGGTCCACGCCCGCCTGCGGCAGCGCGATGCCGGCCTCGCTCGCCATCTCGGCGACGATCGCCATGTCGTCCTCCGCCCAGGCCATGGTCTGGTTGCCCCAGTTCTCGAGCGCGCCGCTGGTGGCGCTGCTGGTGAGAAGCACCTTGCGCAGCTTCTCGACGTCGAGCCCATAGCGGTGCGCGAGCGCGAGGCCCTCGTGCGACGCGACCAGGCACGCCCAGAGCATGAGATTGTTGGCGGCCTTCGCGACCTGCGCAGTGCCCGCCTCGCCCGTGTGCTCGATGTCGCTCGAGTACGCGGCGATGACCGGCTTCAGCCGCTCGACCACCTGCGCCGGACCGCCGACGAACGAGAGCAGCGTGCCCTCGTCCGCCGCCCAGCCGCCGCGGCACACCGTGGTGTCGACGACGTCGACGCCCGCGGGCGCCGCCTGCTGCGCGAGCTCCTTGATCGTGCGCGGGTGGACGGTGGAGAGCACCGCGACGATCGTCCCGCGCGCCGCGTCCTTGAGCAGGCCGCGCTCCGAGAGCAGCTCGCGCAGCTCGCGGTCGTAGCCGACGCACACCAGGATCGCCTGCGATTCGCGCGCGAGCGTGCGGAGATCGGCCCAGCGCGCGCCGCGCTTCTCGACCGCCGCCTTCTTCGCCGGGTCGACGTCGTGCACCTGCACCGCGAATCCCTTGCGCGCGAGGTGCCCGATGATCGGCTGCCCCATCCGGCCCGCGCCGATCACGCCGACGCGCTCGATCGTTCCGCTCATGCCGCCTCCGTCGCCTTCCGGCTGTTCATCGCCTCGAGCAGCGGCACGTCGCGCGGCGCGACCATCGACTTCGCGCGCTCGCCCTGCGCCGCGGGATCGAGGCCCGGCGGCGGCTCGCCGCGCGCGACCGCCGCGGCCGCGTCGGTCAGGCGCTTGCGCGTCATGATGATGCCGTTGTCCGAGGACACGAGGTGCTCGCGCGCCCGGTCCTGCACCGGCCCCATGCTCTCCTGGATGGCCGCGTCCTGCACGCCGACGTCGAACACGCCCGAGAATGTTTTCTTCGCCTTCTGCGCCTCGCGGTCGACGAGGTAGTCGTTGCGCTTGTTCGCGACCGGCGTGAAGGTTCCTTCGATCAGCCGCACGTGGATACCCTTGCCCGCGTGCGCGGCGTCGCGCTCCTCGGCCGAGAGCGGGCGTCTCGGCTGGTAGTCGATGCTGAAGACCCAGCAGCGCTCGTCGTCGATCGGCACGAAGGCGTGCCCGCCGTGCGGATTGTCCCCGTACGGCGGGAAGAAGCTGAAGCACGGCATCAGCCATTGCGTGACGCGCCAGTAATACGCGTCGGGCCCGGCGTCGCGCCGGGTCGCGACGTACAGTCCGGCGGGCGAGACGGTCGGGACGAACTTCGGGCTGGTATCGCCCTTGATCAGCGCCAGGCTCGCGGGATCGCGCTTGAGCAGAGGATCTTCGCCGACCGAGTAGCGGTGCAGGAACGTCGAATGGATCGAGTCGAGCGCGCCTTCCATCGCCTGCAGCCAGTTGCACTCCTGCAGCCGCTTCGAGATGTAGCGATGCGAGTCCGGGACGAGCGTCCAGTCGTACGCGGGCTCGGGCGGCCTCGCCTCCTTCGGACCGAGGTACGCCCAGATCACGCCCGCGCGCTCGATGCACGGGTACGCGTCCAGCTTGATCTTGGCGCAGAAGCCGTTGTCCGCGGGCTCCGACGGCACGTCGACGCACTGCCCCGTCACGTCGTACTTCCAGCCGTGATACGGGCAGCGGATACCGTGCTCTTCGTTCCGCCCGAACCACAGGCTCACGCCGCGGTGGGCGCAGAACTCGCCGACGAGCCCGATGCGGCCGCCGGTGTCGCGGAACGCGACGAGGCGCTCGCCGAGCAGCTTCGCGCGCACCGGCGGGCAGTCAGCCTCGGGCAGCTCGCTCGCGAGCAGCACGGGCAGCCAGTACCGGCGCAGCAGCTCGCCCAGCGGGGTGCCGCGGCCGGTCTTCGTCAGCGTCTCGTTTTGCTCGCGCGTCGTCATCGGGCGTAAATGGTGTCTTCGAACACTTTCGTCCAGCGGTCGTAATCGGCGAGCACCGCCTCGACGTCGATGAACGTCGGGTCGAAGCTGCGGATATAGGCCTCGTTCTTCCGGCTCGAGATCACGTGGTTCAGCCCGGCGAGCAGCTGCTGCCCGTCGGACAGGACGAACTCGTAGAACAGCAGCGCGGCGTTCGGGTGCGGCGCGTGCTTCATGATGCCGATGCCGTCGGTGTACGCGATCGTCGGCTTGAGCGCGATCCAGTCGATCGGCGCCCCCGCGCGCTTCGACTGCTCGGCGAGGTAGCTGTACATGGTCACCGCGAGCGGGACCTCGCCGGCGACCACCATGTTGTTCAGGAGCGCGTTGCCGCTGCGGACCGAGAGCCCGTTCATCGCCACGAGGTCGTGAAAGAAGCGCAGCCCGCGCTCCTCGCCCATCGCGTGCACCAGCGTGAAGAACCATTCCTGCTCCTTGCCCTCGATCCCGAGCCGGCCTTTCCAGCGCGGGTCGAGCAGGTCCTCGAAGGTCTTCGGCAGCTCGTCGCGCCTCACCTTCTGCGTGTTGTACGCCTGCACGAAGATGTAGACGCGCGGGCCCGCCCACTCGTGGTGGCGCGCGACCGCCTCGGGGATGAGCGCGTCCTGGTACGGCGAGCGCACGGGCGCGAGCAGGCCTTCCCGGTGCAGCAGCTCCATCTCGGGCGACGGGTTGTGCACGAAATCGACCTCGAAGCGCCCCGCGCGCGCCTCGGTCACCGCGCGCTGCAGCACCTTGTTCTTGCCCGAGCGCCAGACGTTGACCTTGATGCCGTAGCGCTTCTCGAACGCCGAGACGAGGCGCAGCAGGTCCTTCTCGGCCATCGAGGCGTAGACCGTCAGCGTCCCCTCGCGCTTCGCCGCCGCGACGTCCGCGGATTGCGCGGCATTCGCGAACAGCAAGGCGGCGACGAGGGCCAGGGCTCGCATCATCGCTTCTGCGTGAGAGTGTCGACCAGCGCCGGCTGCCCCGCCTTGACCTTGGCGATGGCGCGCTTCAGCGCCGCGGCCACGTCTTGCCCGCGCTCGATCGGGCCTTCGGCGTACCAGCCCATCGAGCGCGCGAGCCCGGCGAAGTCGACGAACGGACCCTCGATGTCCATGCCGATATGCGCGCGGTCCAGGGGCGTGCCGCGATGGCGCGCCATGCGGATCTGGTGCTCCCAGTCATTGTAGTAGGCGCGGTTGTTGTACATGACGACCAGCATCGGGATCTTGTGCTTCGCCGCCACCCAGAGCGCGCCCGCGTCGAACATCAGGTCGCCGTCGGGCTGGAGGTCGACGACCAGGCGGCCGGCGTCGCGGTGGGCAAGCGCGACGCCCAGCGAGATCCCGATCTGGGTCGACGTCCCGAGCGACTTGCCCGGGTGGCGATAAGGCTTGTCGAAGTTCCAGAGCTTGAGGCTCCACTCCTCGAGCGTGTTCGCGGTGAGGACCCAGTCCTCGCCTTTGATCGCGTCCCAGACCTCGGACGCGAGGCGCCCGAGCGGGATGGGGCTCGCGTCCCAGTCTTCTTTCGCTTCCGCGGCCCATTGCGCTCTTGTCTTCCGGTGCAGCTCGTGCCAACGCTTCGTGCGCTCGTCGATCGTCTTCTTCAGCGCGCCGTCGCCGGCGATCCGGCGCTTCACGAGCCCGGTCAACGCCGGGATCGCGACCGTGGTGTCGGCCATCACGCGCAGATGCGCGTGCATCAGGCGCTGATAGTCCATCGCCCAGCTCGAGAGCTCGAGGTCGCCGAAGCCGATGTCGACCCAGACCGCGCCCTCGGGCACGACGCTCGTGACCTTGCGCGTCGTGCTGACCAGCTCGGTCGTCGGCC
>DATDMW010000114.1:0-2692 GCA_036518595.1 Burkholderiales bacterium | reverse complement strand
CTTTACCGTCATACCCGTCGAAAAACTGATCGGCCCGGGCTATCTCGCGAAGCGGGCAAAGCTCATCGGCGAAACGGCGATGCGCCGCGCCCCGCCGGGCGACCGCGAGGGCGGGACGAGCCATCTCTCGATCGTCGCGCCGGACGGCGAGGCGGTGGCGATGACCACGACCATCGAGAGCTCGTTCGGCAGCCGCATCATGGTGCGCGGCTTCCTCCTCAACAACGAGCTCACCGACTTCGATTTCCTGCCGGGCGGGCCGAACCAGCCGGGGCCGCGCAAGCGGCCGAGGAGCAGCATGGCGCCGACGCTCGTCTTCCGCGGCGGCGAGCTCCAGCTCGTCGCCGGCTCGCCGGGCGGCTCGGCGATCATCGACTACGTGGCGAAGACGCTCGTCGCGCGCTTCGACTGGCACCTCGACCTCCAGGCGGCGATCGAGGTGCCCAACTTCGGCAGCCGCACCGGCGCGCTGGAGATCGAGGCGGGCAGCGCGTTCGCGCCCCTCGCGAAGGCGCTCGCGGCGCGCGGGCATACCGTCGAGCTGCTGCCGCTGCAGAGCGGGGTGTACGGCATCGAGCGCGTCCCCGGCGGCTGGCGCGGCGGCGCCGATCCGCGGCGCGAGGGGGTCGCTAGAGGACGCTGACCCGGCGCGCGATCTCTTCGACCGTGCGCTCGACATCGCCCGACACGTCGATCGCGATTGCGCCGGCGGGCGGCTCGAGAATGGCGAACTGGCTGTCGAGGAGCGAGGCGGGCATGTAGCGGTGCGCGCGCTGCTTCAGCCGGCCGGCGATGATCGCCTTGTCGCCGTACAGATGGACCACCCGGGCGTCTTCGATGCCGGCGAGCAGGCGCGCGCGGTAGGCGGCCTTCAGGGCCGAGCAGGCGAGCACGGCGTTGCGTTGCCTCCTGAGCGCCGCGTTCAGCGCGTCGAGCCACGGCCAGCGGTCTTCGTCCGCGAGCGGCACGCCGCTCGCCATCTTGGCCACGTTCGCCGGCGGATGGTAGTCGTCGCCTTCGATGAAAGGCAGGCCGAGGCGCTCGGCGAGCCGGCGGCCGATCGTCGTCTTCCCTGCCCCCGAAACGCCCATCACGACGACGATCATGGGGTCAGGTCTTGAATTCGCGCATCCGATGCATCAAGGCAAGACCTGACCCCGTCATTCACTTTTCCTTCTCGACGGCGTGCCCGCCGAACTGGTTGCGCATCATTGCGAGGAGCCGGTCCGCGTAATCCGAAGCGCCCTGGCTGGAGAAGCGGCTGATCAGCGCCGCGGTGATCACGGGCGCGGGCACGCCGAGCTGCACCGACTCGAGCGCGGTCCAGCGCCCTTCGCCGGAGTCCGCGACCACCGGCGCGACGCCGGAAAGCGTTTCATTGCCTTTCAGGATCTCGCTGCACAGGTCGAGCAGCCAGGAGCGCACCACGCTGCCGTGGCGCCACGTCTCGGCGAGGCGCTGCACGTCGATGTCGAGCTCCTTGCGCGCGGCGAGGAGGGAGAAGCCCTCGGCGAGGGCCTGCATCATCCCGTACTCGATGCCGTTGTGGATCATCTTCGCGTAGTGCCCGGCGCCGCTCGGCCCGCAGTGCAGCCAGCCCTTCTCCGGCTCCGGCGCGAGCAGGCGCGCGAAGGGCTCGAACATCTCGATCGACTTGGGCGTCCCGCCGAGCATCAGGCAATAGCCGTTCTCGAGGCCGTGCACGCCGCCCGACACGCCCGCGTCGATGTAGCGCAGCCCCTGCTGCGAGAGCGCGAGCGCGCGGCGCATCGAGTCGCGGTAGAAGCTGTTGCCGCCGTCGACGAGGGTGTCGTCGGCGGAGACGCACGGCACGAGCGCGGCGATCGTCTCCTCGACCGCGCTGCCGGCGGGCAGCATCAGCAGGATCACGCGCACGCCGTCCAGCCTCGCGCAAAGCGCGGCGAGGCTCTCCACGCACTCCAGGTTCCCGCCGTTGCCGCCGAGCCTCGCCCGCGCCGCTTCGGCCTGGTCGTAGCACACGACGCGCACGCCCTTGCGCGCGAGGCGCCGCGCCATGCCGGCGCCCATGCGCCCGAGGCCGACTATGCCTATCTGCATACCATCTCCTGAACGAAGCGACCGATTCTAGGGTCTGAGCGTGACGATGGATATGCTCGATCTGGTGCAGTGGCCGGCGATGGCGGTCACCGTTCTCGCCGCATGGCTCGTCGGCTCGCGCTCCGCCGCGCGCCGCGCCGCCGGCTTCTGGTGCTTCCTCGCCGGCAACGTTCTCTGGGTGGTGTGGGGTTTCCACGACCACGCGTATGCGCTGATCTTCCTGCAGTTCTGCCTCGCCGCGATGAACGCGCGCGGCGTCTACAAGAACGAGTGAGCGATGCGCTCCGGGTCGGGCGGGATCGGCAGCACCTCCGGAAACGAGCGCAGCCAGGTGATCTGGCGCTTGGCGAGCTGGCGCGTGGCCGCGATCGCCCGCTCGCGCATCTCGCCGAGCGTGGTCTCGCCCTCGAGGTGCTCCCACGCCTGGCGATAGCCGACCGCGCGCATGCTCGGCGTGCGCGCGGTCAGGCGATACGTTCTTCGCAGCTCGCGCACCTCGTCCAGCAATCCCGCCTCGAGCATGGCGTCGAAGCGCCGCGCGATCCGCTCGTGCAGCTCGCGCCTTTCGACGGTCACCGCGAACGCTCTCACCTCGAAGGGAAGGTCGGGCGAG
>DATDMW010000113.1:0-2064 GCA_036518595.1 Burkholderiales bacterium | reverse complement strand
CGAGCGGCTTACGGTCTGGATGCGCGCGGTGCCGTCGACATGGCGCACGGCCGGGATGCGGTCCGCCTTGTCCGGGACGACGTCGTGCACGAACAGCATGAAGGGCGACACGCGCGCACGCTCGAACCATGCGGGCGCCTCCTCCTCGACGACGGCCGGCGCGACCGGCCGGAAATCCTCGCGGTCCTTGATCTCGTTCAGCCGCGCCTGCATGTCGGCCGCGAGCGGCGAGGCGAGGATCGAGCGCGCGCCGAGCGCGCGCGGGCCGAACTCCATGCGGCCCTGGAACCAGCCGACGATCCTGTCCTCGGCGAGGATGCCGGCGGTCTCCCCGGCGATATCGGAGAGGCGGCGGTAGCTCAGCTTCGCGCGCTCGAGGAACGCCCGGATCTCGGCCTCGCCGTACTCGGGTCCGAGGTAGGCGTGGTCCATGCGCCAGCGCCGCGCGCCGCCGCCGCGCGCCTGGCGGTCGACGACGAGCGCCGCGCCCAGCGCCGTGCCGGCGTCGCCCGCGGCGGGCTGCACCCACACGCCGCGAAAAAGGCGGGCATCACGGATGCGCGCGTTCATGACGCAGTTCAGCGCGACGCCGCCCGCCATCGCCAGGTATTCGGCGCCCGTCTCGCGGCGCAGCCAGCGCGCGAGCCCGACCGCGGTCTCCTCGAGCAGCGCCTGCAGCGAGCGCGCGAGGTCGAGGTGCTTCGGGAGCAGCTCGGCGCCGCTCCTGCGGGGCGGACCGAAGCGTTCGGCGAGGCGCGGCGGGTGCAGCACGTAGTCGCCGCCGTCTCTCATCTCCAGCATCTCCCGGAACTCGCCGAGGTACGCCGGCTTGCCGTATGAGGCGAGCGCCATCACCTTGTACTCGTCCGACGAATGCAGGAAGCCGAGGTAGTCGGTCACCTGCTCGTAGAGCAGCCCGAGCGAATGCGGCACCTCCACCTCGCCGATGCGGCGGTAGCGCTCGCCGTCGAAGTGGCCGTAGCTCGTGGTCGCGCGCTCGCCGCGGCCGTCGAGCGTCATCACTGCGCACTCGTCGAACGGCGCCGCGAGGTACGCGCTCGCCTCGTGCGCGCCGTGGTGCTCGACGAAGTGCCAGCGCCAGCGCCGGTCGGTCTTCGCCGACGCGAAGCGCGCGCGCAGGTGGTGCGGCGCGCCGTCGACCAGCTGGCGCTCGGCGTTCACGACGTAGGCGAGCGCGAGCGGCTCCCAGGGCGACGCGCCCTCGACCGAGGCGGCATGAGCGCTGGGCTCCATCGGCAGCGAGATCGCCGCATCGTGCTTGTATTGCCCGAGCAGCAGGAAAGGATCGTACGAGTAGGCGACGTGGTCCACCTCGGCGAGCTCGATGCCGGCCGCCGCCAGGCAGTAGTCGATCGCGTGGTAGGGCAGCTCCCAAGTCGTGAAGGGCACCGGGCGCTTGCCGTGCTTGATGCGGGTGAAGCGCTCGTCCTCGGCCGCGGCGACGACCTCGCCGTCGCGCACCAGGCACGCCGCGCTGTCGTGGTAGACGGCGTTGATGCCGAGCGTATACATCGCTACTCCACGACCGCGGGGCGGATGACGGAGCACCCCTCGGGCACCGCGCCCCCCGCGAGCTCGGGGAAATGCGCGCCGCGCCCGTCGAGCAGCTGGCGCGCGGCCTCGGCGACGGTCTCGGGCGCGACGTTGCGCAGGCACTCGTGATGCCCGCTCGGGCACATGCTCTTGTAGCAGTAGCGGCAGGGCACGTCGTGGAACAGCACGCGGCAAGGGACCTTCCACGGCGTGTGCTGCGGGTTGGTGAGCGCGTACAGATCGACGACCGGCGTGCCGAGCGCCGCGGCGATGTGCACGGGCCCGGTGTTGTTCGACACCAGCACGTCGGCCGCGCCGATCACCGCGCCCAGGCCGCCGAGGTCGAGGCGTCCCGCGAGCGAGTGCGACGGCGCCGACATCCGCGCGCGGATGGACTCGACGAGCGCGGCCTCGTGCGCGTCGCCCGTCAGCACGAGATGGCAGCCGGTATCGCGCGCGAGCAGCTCGAGCGCGCGCGCGAACATCTCGGCCGGATAGCGCCGCGAGGCC
>DATDMW010000112.1:0-3636 GCA_036518595.1 Burkholderiales bacterium | reverse complement strand
CCCCCCGCCGCGGCGGGCGGTGTGAGAGTTTCCCGCTAGGGTGCTTGCGGCTGTGGGTACAATGAACGCCGGGCGCGCCGCGCTACAGGGGCAAGGATGCTGAAGGTCGGGATCGTCGGCGGTACGGGCTATACCGGAGTGGAGTTGCTGCGCATCCTCGCGCGCCACCCCGAGACCGAGCTCGTCGCCATCACCTCGCGCAAGGAAGCGGGCATCCCGGTCGCGCGCTTCTTCCCGAGCCTGCGCGGCGCGGTGATGCTCGAGTTCACCGATCCGGCGGCGGCGAAGCTCGAGCGCTGCGACATCGTCTTCTTCGCGACGCCGAACACCGTCGCGATGTCGCAGGCCAAGGTCCTGGTCGACGCTGGCGTGCGGGTCGTCGATCTGTCGGCGGATTTCCGCATCCGCGACATCGCGGAATGGGAGCGCTGGTACAAGACGAAGCATGCGGCGCCCGAGCTCGTCGCGCGTGCGGTCTACGGTCTGCCCGAAGTGCATCGTCGCCAGATCAGGGAAGCGCGCCTCGTCGCGAATCCCGGCTGCTATCCGACCGCGGTGCAGCTCGGATTCCTTCCCCTGGTCGAGTCCGGTTGCATCGATCTCGGCCACCTGGTCGCCGACGCGAAGTCCGGCGTGAGCGGCGCAGGGCGCAAGGCGGAGGAGCACCTGCTGTTCGCCGAGGCGACCGATAATTTCAAGGCGTACGGGCTCGCCGGTCACCGCCACTGGCCGGAGATCCGCCAGGGCCTCGACCAGATCGCCGGGACGAAGATCGGGCTCACATTCGTCCCGCACCTGACGCCCATGATCCGCGGCATCCACGCGACCCTCTACGCGCGCGTGACGAAGGAGGCCGACTTCCAGAAGCTCTTCGAGCAGCGCTACCGCGACGAGGCGTTCGTCGACGTGATGCCGCCGGGCAGCGAGCCCGACACGCGCTCGGTGCGCGCGGCCAACGTGTGCCGCATCGCCGTGCACCGTCCGAACGGCGGCGACATGCTGGTCGTGCTCTCGGTGATCGACAACCTCGTGAAAGGCGCCGCCGGACAGGCGGTCCAGAACATGAACATCATGTTCGGGTTGCCCGAGGCGCTCGGCCTCGAGCAGCTGCCGGTCGTCCCCTGAGGCCGCGCGGTGCCCTCGCTCTGGAAACGAATGCAGCTTCGGTTCGGCATCTCCGCGCCGAAGATGACGGTGCGCACGCACCTCGCCTGGTACTGGCGCTGGCTCGGCACGATGGTCATGATCGCGGTATCGCTTGCCCTCGCCGCCTGGATGTACGACGCGGGCCGGCGCTTCGCGGGCTTCGACCGCACCGAGCTCGAGCTCGAGGTCTCGAAGCTGAAGGATTCCTTGTCCGACGTGAAGAGCGAGGCGGCGCGCCTGCGCTCGATCGCGACCGCGAGCGAATCGCGCCTCAAGATCGAGCAAGCGGCGCAGCAGCAGCTCGCCGGCCAGGTGAAGGCGCTCGAGGACGAGAACAACCGGCTGCGCGAGGACCTCGCGTTCTTCGACACGTTGATCCCGGCGGAGCGCCGCGGCGACAAAGTGAGCATCCTCGGGTTCAAGGTCGACCGCGACGTGCTCCCGGGCGAATTCCGCTACCGGCTGCTCGTGCTCCAGGGGGGCAAGCGCGACCGGCCTTTCTCGGGCTCGCTGCAGCTCATCGTCGAGGTGCAGCGGGACGGCAAGAATGATATGATTCTTATGCCGAATCCGGCCGACGCGGGCAGCGCGGCGTTCAAGCTTTCCTTCAAGTATTTCCACCGCGTCGAGGGCACGTTCCGGGTACCGGCCGAAGTGAAGGTTCGGGCCGTGCAGGTGCGCGTCATGGAGAACGGATCGGGCGACGCACGCGCGGTCCAGAACGCGGTGATTTCGTAAGCGGAGAGAACCATGTTCAAGAAGCAGCCGACAAAACCGCAGAATCGGATCGACAGCCTGATCGGCGCCGGCACGCGCATCGAGGGGAACGTCACGTTCTCCGGCGGCCTGCGCGTCGACGGCGAAGTCATCGGCAACGTCGCGGCGGTCCCCGACCAGCCCTCGACGCTGGTCGTGAGCGAGCAGGCGCGCATCGATGGCGAGATCACCGTGTCGCATCTGGTGGTCAACGGCACCATCAACGGGCCCGTGCACGCGAGCGAGTTTCTCGAGCTGCAATCGCGCTGCCGGGTGAAGGGCGACGTGCAGTACAACGTGCTGGAGATGCATCTCGGCGCGATCGTCGAAGGCCGTTTGGCGCATGCCTCCGCCGAGTCGAAGCCCGTCGAGCTCAAGCTCGCCGCCAGCAAGCCCAGCGGCGCTTGAACTCCACGGCGCACGCCCCCACCTCCATTTGACCCGTCCGCCGGTGCGGCCGATAATGCCGGCAGGAGACAGACCATGAACGCAGTGACCGACTCAGTTACCGAAATGCCGGCCCCGCTGATCTTCACCGACAGCGCCGCCAACAAGGTGAAGCAGCTGATCGACGAGGAAGGCAACACCGAGCTCAAGCTCCGGGTCTTCGTCACCGGCGGGGGCTGCTCGGGCTTCCAGTACGGCTTCACCTTCGACGAGGTGAAGAACGACGACGACACCGTGATGGAGAAGAACGGCGTCATGCTGCTCATCGACCCGATGAGCTACCAGTACCTCGTCGGCGCCGAGATCGACTACACCGAGGGACTGGAAGGTGCGCAGTTCGTGATCAAAAACCCGAACGCGACCAGCACCTGCGGCTGCGGATCCTCGTTCTCGGCCTGATCGCGTCGCTTCTTTGCAGCGGGGGCCGACGGCCCCCGTTTCCGTTTACCTGCCCGTCCGGGCGCGTCGCGCCCAGAACTGGTACATGCCCGTGAAGGTCTCGGGTTCCGACTCCTCGAAGGCCTGCCAGCTCGCCAGGTCGTCCATATCGAGGTCCGCGGGGTAGCGTAGCCGGTACCGGCGCGCGCTGTCCGTACCGGGGAGCTCGAAGCCCAGGAACTCGAGACCCAGCTCGGCGAGCGTCTGCGCGAGCCGCGCGAGCGTATAACGCTGCTCCTGCACGTGCAGGAGCAGGTCTCGGGTGCCGCTGATGCTGTAGAAATCGCGTATCCGGGCGACTCTGGCGAGGCTCGCGTCCGCGGGCGCCGCCCGCATCAGGTCCTGGCGTAGCGCGCGGATCCCCGCGTCGGTCGAGCCATGGCCGCGCTCCGCGGCAAAGCGCTGCGCGCGCACGATGTGCGTGCGCCCGAGCTCGCTGTAGAGGCCAATGCGCAGGTACCCGCCGGGCGCGAGCACCTCGAGCAGCGCGCGCCAGCCCTGCATCGGATCGCGCAGGTGATGCAACACGCCCATGCATTCGATCAGGCCGAACTTGCGGCCCAGGCGCGGCAGCGCAAGCAGGTCGCCCTGCAGATATTCGACGTTCGTGATGCCGAGATCGCGCGTCTTGCGCACCGCGTGGGCGAGGCTCGCTCGGCTGAGGTCCATCGCGACCACGGCCGCGTCGCTGAACCGGAGCGCCGAGCGCGCCGGGTGCGCGCCGGTGCCGCAGCCGGCAATCAGGATCTGCAGCCGACCCTCGGGGGCCGCGAGCTTCTTGCGGGGGAACAGCTCCCTCAGGACCACGCCCAGCGGCGCGGCGTGATCGAAGCGCCCGAGGCGGGTCCA
>DATDMW010000111.1:0-8646 GCA_036518595.1 Burkholderiales bacterium | reverse complement strand
AAGCGCCTCCACCGTCATTACGGATCGACCATTCGCCTGAACTGCGAACATCAAACAGGATCGGATGCTGGTGCCGTCGACCAGCACCGTGCACGCGCCGCACACGCCGTGCTCGCAGCCGACGTGCGTGCCGGTGAGGCGCAGCTCGTCGCGCAGCCAGTCGACGAGCGACAGGCGCGCCGGCACGCGAGCCTCGCGGCGCACGCCGTTCACCTCGACGGAGATGGAATGCAGGGTCTCGCTCATCGCGCCTTCGCCCCGTCGCGGGCCTCGCGCAGGACGCGCGCGACGAGCACGCGCGCGAGGTGCCGCCGGTAGTCCGCGGTGGCGTGCAGGTCCGTGCCGGGATCGCACCCGGCGGCCGCGGCCTTCGCGGCGTCCTCGAGCGCGTCGTCCTCGAGCTTCGTGCCGACCAGGAGCGCCGCGATCTTCGGGAACGCGAGCGGCGTGCCACCCGCGCCGCCGAGGCCGAAGGACGCGCGCGCGCAGCGCCCGTCGGCGTCCAGTGCGACCTGCGCCGCCGCCGCGACGATCGCGAAGTCGCCGTGGCGCACGCTCACCTCGGTGAACGCGCATCCCGTGCGCCGCTCGGGCCACACCGGCCAGCGGATCTCCTCGATGCATTCGTCGGGACGCGCCGCGGTCATCATCGGCCCCGCGAAGAACGCGTCGGCCGCGAGCGTGCGCGTCCCGGACTTCGAGCGCAGCGCGATCTGCGCTCCCAGCACCTGCGCCGCGAGCGGCAGCTCGGCCGACGGATCGGCGTGCGCGAGGCTGCCGCCGACCGTGCCGCGGTTGCGCGTCTGCACATGCCCGACCCAGGCGAGCGCCCGGCGCAGCAGCGGCACGCTCGCCGCGAGCGCGTCGTCGCGCTCGACTGCGACCTGGCGCGTGCAAGCGCCGATGCGCGCGAAACGCTCGTCCCGCGCGACGCCCTTGAGCGCCGCGATCTCGTTGATGTCGATCAGCGCGGCGGGGCGCAGCAGCCGCATCGCCATCATCGGCACGAGGCTCTGGCCGCCGGCGAGCAGCTTCGCGTCGCCGCCGTGGCGGGCGAGCAGGTCGCAGGCTTCGGCGATCGATGCGGCGCGGGAGTATTCGAAGGGAGCGGCTTTCACTGCATGGCCTCGAGCCAAGCGCGCATGATACACAACTGGCCGGGTCGCTAACGGCCCGCCGCCTCCGCGAGGAACGCTTCCAGGGCGAGGATCGGCGCCCGGTCGCCGAACAGGATCCCGCGCCGGGCCTCGATGCGCTCGCGCAGCCCGCGCCGGTACGCGGCGTCGCGGCCGAGCTTCGTCGCGACGGCGACGTATTCGTCGGCCGAGCGGGCGACGAGCTCGGAGATCTCCATGCGCCGCAGGATCGCACTCGCGAACCGGCCGCGCATGAAGCGGCCTTCCACCGTGACGATGGGCAACCCCGCTTCGACCGCCTGCATCGCGGTGTTGAACCCGGAAAAGCCGATCGTATCGAGCATGGCGTCGGCCGCCTTCAGCATGCCGAGAAACGCGCCGCGGGGGAGCCAGGGCGCGAAGACGCCGAAATCGCGGAAGTCGAGGCCTTCGCGCCGGAACGCCGCCTCGAGCCGCAGGCGCAGCCGCTCGGAGAGCTCGGGCGGGCGATGCGTGAAGAAGACGAAGCGGCAGCGACCGAGCGCGCGCGCGATGCCGGCGAGCGCCGCATCGTGCTCCGGCGCGTACTTGAACGGCACCCCGGGACACACGAGCAGCGGCGCGCCCGGCGGGACATCGACCGCGACCGGCGGCGCCTCGGGCTCGACCCCGGTCGCCTCGTACCAGCATCCGAGGTGCGGCAGCGCGACGAGGCGCTCCGTGTAATGCGCGTCCGCGCCGGCCGGCTCCATGTCGAGTCCCGAGAGATAGCAGTCGACGGTCGGCAGCCCCGTGGTCTCGGGATGGCCCCAAGCCGCGGCCTGTACCGGCGCCAGGCGCAGGCTCGCGAGCTTCACGGTGACGGGCTCCATCCCGACGTCGGGATAGAGGAGCACGTCGGGGCGCCGCTCGAGGATCGCCTCGGTCCATTGCCGCAGCGTCAGCGGCCCCGCGTGAAAGGCCGCAGCGCGCGAGCGCGCGAGATCGGTCTCCGCGTCGTGCGTCGAGCCGAGATGGAAGACGTCGAGCTCGAAGCGGTCCGGGTCGATCTGCAGGAGCCAGCCCTTGATGATCGCGTGCCACACCGAGTGATTGTGGAAATGCGCCGAGACGACGCCGACGCGGACGCGATCGCGCGCCGCCCGGGCGGCGCTCGCCGGGCGCTCTTCGCGCAGCCAGGCGTCCATCACGCGCGCGCAGAGCGCGCCGTAGCGCCCGAGCAGCTCGCGGTTGTTCCGGTCCTGGTAGGCGAGGTAGAACGGCTGCTGCGCGCCCACCGCGTGCACGGACGCCGCGAGCCGCTCCGGCGCGACCCAGCGCTCGAGCGTCGCGAGCTCGCGCGCGAAGGCGGCGCGCCGTAGCTCCGGCTCCGCCGCGTCCGCGTAGACGGCGGGCAGCTGCCCGGTGGTGAGCGCCCAGCGCGCCGGCGCAAACTCCGGATCGACGGCGAGCGCCTCGCCGAAGCACTCGAGCGCTTCATCGGTCCGGCCGATCCCGTGGCAGACGACGCCGGCGTCGTAGCGCGGTCCCGCGCCCCCGGGATCGAGCGCGGCGGCACGGCGATAGGCCGCGATGGCCTCGTCCGGGCGTCCCGCGTGACCCAGGGCATGCCCGAGCCCGGAGTACGCCGCCGCGGAAGCCGGATCGGCCTCGATCGCTTCGCGGAACGCGGCGGCCGCTTCCTCGTGGCGGCCGAGGGCGGCGAGCGCCTGCGCGCGCTGCAGCCGCAGCCGCGCCGCCCCGGGCAGCGAGCGCAGGGCGCGTCCGATGCATTCCAGCGCGCGCTCCGGCCGGGCGCGCTCGAGCCACACGCTCGCGAGGTTGACGTGCGCGTCGAGATAGTCCGGCTGGAGCGCGATCGCGCGCTCGAAGCTCGCGAGCGCATCCTCGAGCCGCCCCTGCTTCAGGAGCACGTTGCCGAGGTTGTTGTGCGCGGGCGGATTGGCGGCGTCGAGCGAGAGCGCGCGCGAGATCAGGCGCTGCGCGTCGTCGTGGCGCTCCTGCTGGTAGGCGATCACGCCGGAGAAATGCAGCGCGTCGATGCACTCCGGGTCGAGGCCCAGGGCCTCGGCGTACTCGCGTTCCGCATCGCGCAAACGGCCCGCCTGGTGATGCTGCAACCCGGCGCTCACGTGCGCGCCGGCCGCGGCGGCGTCTCCTTTGTTCCTGCGCGACTTGAGCAGCCAGCCCAGCATCCGATCGTCCGGAGAAAGCGGGCCGGGCGGATGCCGACCGCGGAAAAAGTGTATCGTTTGACGTCCTCAATGCACAAGCGAGGTATCGTGGCGCACAGCTGGAGATGGGTCGCAATCGCCGCCGTGGCGCTTGGCGCGCACGCGACGGCGTGGGGTCAGGCCACCGCAGCGTGGCCGACGAAGCCGATCCGCGTCATCGTGCCGTTCACGCCGGGCAGCGGCACCGACATCATGGCGCGCACCGTCTCGGAGGGCCTGTCGAAGCGACTCGGCCAGCCGCTGATCGTCGAGAACCGTCCCGGCGCCGGCGGCACGATCGGCGAGGCGATCGTCGCCAAAGCCGAGCCCGACGGCCACACGCTGCTCGTGCACTCGTCTTCATATACGGTAACGCCCTCGACCTACAAGGACCTGCCGTTCGACACGGAGCGCGATCTCATGGGCATCGTGCCGCTCGGCCAGCTTCCCAACGTGCTCGTCATCTCGCCGTCGAAGGGCATCCATTCGGTGAAGGAGCTGGTCGCCGCCGCCAGGAAGAAGCCCGGCGCGATGAACTCGGCCTCGGTCGGCGTCGGCAGCGCCACGCATCTCAACGCCGAGCGCTTCCGCCTCGGCGCGGGCATCGACGTCGTCAACATTCCGTTCAAGGGCACGCCCGAGGCGCTCACCGAGGTGATCGCCGGCCGCGTCGACTACTACTTCTGTCCCGTGAACGCCGCGCTGCCGATGATCAAGGACGGCAAAGTGCTCGCGCTCGCGGTGGGCAGCTCGGAGCGCTCCAAGGCGCTGCCCGATCTGCCGACGACGCTCGAGGCCGGCGTGCTCAACTCCGACTACAACTTCTGGGTCGGCATGTTCGGCCCGGCGAAGATGAAGCGCGACGTCGTCGCGCGGCTCTACGACGAGTCCGTGAAGGTGCTCCAGTCGCCCGACGTGCGCGAGAAGATGTCGCGCCTCGGCGCCGAGCCCATGAACTACACGCCGGGGCGCTTCAACCTCTATCTCCAGGGCGAGATCCGGGCGAACGCCGAGCTCGTCAGGAAGGCCGGCATCAAGGCGCAATGAGCGCGCTGCCGAAGGACGTCCATCCCGAGACGCGATCGCGGCTCTCGCCGCTCGCGCGCGGGCAGCTCGACGAGGCGGGCAAGCGCCTCTACGACTCGGTGCTCGATCCGAAGCGGCCGACGATCGCCGGCTTCCAGGGTCCGGCCGGCATCTGGCTGCACAGCCCGCGCGTCGGGGAGCCGATCCGCGAGTTCAACCGCATCCTGCGTACCGAGGCCGGCCTCGAGCCGCGGCTGCGCGAGCTCGCGATCCTCGTCACGGCGCGCGAGCTCGACAGCCAGTTCGAGTGGAGCGCGCACGAGCCGGTCGCGCTCAGGGAAGGCCTGGCTCCCGCGGTGATCGACGCGGTCAAGCACCGCAAGCCCGCCGGAAAGATGGACGAGCGCGAGGCCGCGATCATCCGCTTCGGACGCGAGCTGTTCCGCGACCGCAGGGTGCGCCCGGAGACCTACGCCGAGGCGCTGCGCCTCTTCGGCGAAACCGGCCTGGTGAACCTCGCGGCCCTCATGGCGAACTACGCGCTGACCGCGGCGATGCTCGCCGCCTTCGATCAGCAACTGCACGAGGGACAGGAGCCGCTGCTGCCCCTTGCCTGATCACCAGTCGCCGACCGAGAAGCCGAAGCCGTAGGTCGTCTGCGAGTGGTTGTAGTCGATCAGGCTCTCGCCGTAGCCGCTCGTGACCTGGACGTGGAAGCGCGCGAGCCCGATGCGCCACGCGGTCGCCCAGTCGATCTGCACGAAGCCGTGGCCCGGGTTCGGGCGCATGGTCAGCCACACGCGGTGGCAGCGGTCGTTGGCGGCGTCGACCGCGCAGTTCTCCTGCGACTCCCAGCGCGCGACGACGTCGCCGTGCCCGAGATATTTCGTGATGTCGGGGTTGTCGTCGTCGCGACGGCTGTCGACGCGCGCCCAGACCCGCGCCATCACCGCGACGCGGCGCACCGGCCATTCCCAGCCGCCCTGCAGGTAGACGCGGTTCCAGCTGCGCGAGAACGGATCGTCGCGGCCGTTCGACTGGTGCGCGAACCCGATGTTCACCATCTTCAGCCCCGCGCCGGCGACGTGGCGGTCGAACGTCGCGATCAGCTCGGGCTCGTAGTCGGTCTCGCGGAAGGGCCGCGAGTCGCGGCTGTTGAACCATTGCCAGCTCGACTGCTGCGTGTACGCGGCCCACAGGCGGAATCGGTGGAAGCCGTACTCGTTCGCGGTCGCCACGTCGACGCGCGTCGAGCGCGCGAGCTCCGTCTTGAACGAGAGCTGGAACTTCGCTTCCTGCGCGTCTAGGTCGAGCGGCTCGGCGAGCGCGTGGCCGGGCGCGGGCGTGCTCGGCATCGTGTTCGGGTCGTTCGACTTGCGCCAGAGCAGGAAGTACGTGGGCCGGTACTCCTCGATGATCCCGAGGCGCGGCGGCTCGACGTTGCCGAGCTTCCACGAGCGCACGAGGTAGGAGTTGCGGTCGGCAATCTCCGCGCCGGGCTTCGCGAGCTCGTCGTAGCACTGCAGGCGCTGCCGGTCGCTGTCGAGGACGGCGCAGTCGGCCGGGGTCTTCCCGAACGCGGGCGCGAGCGCCAGCGACAGCGCGAGCGCGGCGGCGAGCCGGACGCTAGAGCCCCAGGAAGCGCCGGGCATTGTCCTCGCGCAGCAGCCGGGCGCACGCCTCGTCGAGGCCGGCGGCCGCGAGCGAGCCGAGCGGATCCTTGTCCTGCACGTTGAACGGGTAGTCGGTGCCGATCATGATCTGCGTGGCGCCGAAGCGCTCGATGACGAAAGCGAGGCTCTTCGCGTCGTAGACCAGGTCGTCGTAATAGAGCTTCCTCGCGTAGGCGCTCGGCGCCTGCGGGATCTTGTCGCGGATCGCGGGGATCATCTTCCAGCCGTGCTCGAGGCGCGGCAGCACCTGCGCGAAAGCCCCGCCGCCGTGCGAGAACCCGATCTTCAGCTTCGGATGGCGCTCCAGCGTGCCGCCCGTGATCATCGACGCGATCCCGAGCGCGACGTCGCCCGGGAACGCGACCACCTGCTCGAGCGCGGGCGGCCCCACGAGCCGGTCGAGGCCCGCCGGGTGCAGCGCGTGCACGAAGATCGGCGCCCCGAGGCGCTCGGCCTCGGCGAAGAACGGCTCGAAGCGCGCGTCGCCGATCGACACGCCGTTCACGTGCGTCGCGATCTCCACGCCGAGCAGCTTCTGCGATCGCAAGACGTGCTCGAGCTCGCGCATCGCGGCGTCGACGTCCTGCAGCGGAACCCCGCCGAGGCCCGAGAACCGCCGCGGATTCGCCGCGCACAGCGCCGCGATCTCGTCGTTCACGTGCCGGACCAGCACCTTCGCGTCCTCGACGCCGAGCCAGTACGACAGCAGCTCGGGCATGGGCGAAACGACCTGGCGCGCGATGCCCATGCGGTCCATGTCGACGACGCGCTTGGCGCCGTCCCACGCCTGCTCGACCACCGTGCGGTAGTTCTTGCCCTGGATGACCACGTTCGCGTGGCCGCATCCGTCGTGCTGCATGCCCGGCCAGCGCGCCTTGGGATCGCGGCCGGCGTACGGCGGAAACTGCGACGGAACGAAATGGCAATGCACGTCGATGGGGCCGCTCACTTCAGCTGTCTCCTTGGATCGTCATCATGGCAACGCCGAGCCGCTCGGCGAGCGCGGCGAGCTCCTTCCAGACCGGCGGCGGGATCGGGACGCCGTCGCGCATGCGCTGCGCGAAGGCGCGCGCGCCGCGCTCGCCCGGCACGAGGATCTCGTCGACGCCGTCGCCGCGGGGCAAGGCCTTGAGCGCGCGCACCGTGCGCTCGACCTCGCGCCGGAACGCCGCCGGGTCGCCGAAGCGCGACACGTCGATCGCGATCGCGAGGCCGTTCTGGCGGTGGCGCAGGCCGAGCGGCGTCTCCTCGAGGAACTCGGAGATCAGCGGGTTCGCGACGACGAGGCTCGTCAGGCATTCGATCATGAGCGCGAGGCCCGAGCCCTTCGGCCCCGCCATGGGCAGCGGCAGGTCGGCCTTCTGCGGATCGGTCGTCGGCCGGCCGTCCGCATCGAGCGCCCAGCCCTCCGGGATCGGCGTGCCGCTCTTGCGCGCCTGCGTGAGGCGTCCGACCGAGACCACGCCCGTGCCCATATCGAGCACGAGCGGCTCGCGCCCGCCGGGGACGGCGATCGAGATCGGGCTCGTCGACACGCCGGCCGCGCGCGCGCCGTGGTACGCCATGTTCGGCCACGACGCGGCGAGCGCGATCGCCGCCATGCCGTCGCGCGCTGCGGCGAGCGTGTAGTAGCCGAGCGCCGCGGTGTGCGTGGTCGCGCGTGCGAGCCCGAGGCCGATGCCGGCGGCGCGCGCCTTGCGCGATGCCGCGGCCATCGCCTCGTTCATCGCGATCGGGCCGGGCGCGCGGTCGGCGTCGATCACGACCGCCGCCGCGGTCTCGCCCACGACGCGCAGATTCGGCGCGGGATTCATGTCGCCGGACTGCAGCAGGTCGACGTAGCGCGGAAGCCGCGTCACGCCGTGCGTGTCGATCCCGCGCAGGTTCGCCCACGCGAGCGCGTCGGCGACCTCACCGGCGCGCGGCGCCGACAGGCCGGTGCGCGCGAGCACCGCCGCGGCGAAATCGCGCAGCGCATCGGCGCTCACCACCCGGACGCCGCTCATGAGGCGGGAAAGTATTTCTTCAGCCAGTCGCGCACGATGCCCAGAACCAGCGTGTTGCTCTCGGACAGCATGAAATGATCGACGTCGGCGACCAGGTGCAGGTCGCACGGCTGGCCCGCGCGGCGGAAAAGCTCGATCGACTGCTCGGTCGGTGTCACCGAGTCGCGCGCCGGGTGCAGGAGCAGCAGCGGCCGCGGCGCGATCCGGCGGACCACGTCGTTCGCCCGGAACGTATACATGCTCTCCACCACCTCGAACGGGAACTCCATGATCGAGCCCGGAGCGAGGTTGCCGCGGAGCCCGGGCGGGATCGGCACGATCTCGTAGCGCGGCACCTGCATCGATTCGCCGCGAGCCTTGCGCCGGCGCCCCTCGTCCATCATGGCGGAGAAGCGCGTCCAGGCCTCGGGCGAAGCGTGCTGGGCGCGGAACTTCGACTCGCCGTCGCCCCAGCCGCCGGTCGATATGCACGCGGCGAAGCGCGCGTCCACGCCTGCGGCGTAGACGGCGACGGCGGCGCCGAAGCTGTGCCCCATGACGGCGATCCGCGCCGGGTCGATCTCCGGCCGCGCCGCGAGGCACGCGAGCGCGCTGCGCGTGTCCTCGACCTGCT